>JBAQWH010000442.1:0-40781 GCA_049298815.1 Thermoanaerobaculia bacterium
CTCGCGCCGGATTTGCTGGCCCGGGCGTGACCCGCGCGAGCCAGAACTGGGTTGTGGTCTCGATGTTCGCCGAAGGCCGTTACTCGACCGACTTCGACGCTGCGTGGCTCGGCAATGGTTGCACGCCAGCCATCGGCGCGACGATCGCTCCGGGACCGGCTGCGAACGTCACCCCGTAATCTCGTCTCAAAGCTGTACTGCGAAGGCGGGCCGGATCTCCGGCCCGCCTTTTCGTTTGGTGAGTCTTTGACAGCGACCGCTCGTCCCGGCCGCTGCCATGGAAAGCGCCAGATCGGTCCGGTGAGGCCCAGAAAGCGCGTGACAAATCACGGTCAGCAAGAATAAAATAACTTCCGAATCGTCACCGTGCGGTCAACGCTCGAATGCTGGTCCTGCATACGGGCATTCTCTTGGGAGGCAAGCCAAAGTGAATCGGAGTCGCTACAAGCTGTCATTCGTCACGCTCGCCGTCATGTTCGGCGCGCTGTCGGTATTCGGCCAGGGATGGCCGGTCCCGGCGAAGACGCCCAATACCGATGTTCCGTGCAATACGTCGGGGTGCGTGGGCAAGGAAGGGAAGAAGGTCATCGGTTATCCGGATACCTTCAAGACCTTCTCCGGACGCTTTCTTGACTCGGTTGCCTCACGCGACTATCAGTTCACCTTCCGCACCGCGCGCGCGCGCATGCTCAAGGTCGCTCCGGAGCGCAACCGGATCTACATGATCCTCGGCAGTGCGCTTGCGGCGTACGACATCAACACGTTCTTCTCGCGTCTCGAGGGCGGCGAGGATCTCTGGCCATCGACGCAGGTCCAGGTGAACCCGCAGAACACGCGGAGCGGCCTTCCTGAGGTGTTCCTCCGCTGGGATCAGTGGTTCTACGCCGAGAGTGGTGGTGGCTGGCTCACGCAGGCCGGCGACGGCCAGGAGCGGCTCTTCGGCTTCGACTGGGACGACCGCGGCAACGTCTACCTCGCTTACGGCGCGTATTCGTGGGGCATCGTCAAGGACGACGGCGATGCGAGCGGCGCGCGCATGACGAGCCTCTATCAGCATACGCAGCCCTCCTCCACCGACGAGTCGGACCCGGTCCGCGTCTTCTCGCTGAAGTCCGGTGGGACCTACTACCTCGTGGTCTCCGGCCAGTACGGCCGCGTGAACATCTTCAACGTCACGAATCCCACCGCTCCGACGAAGCATCGCGACACGAACGGCGGCCCGATTGTCGAGCTCGCGAAGAGTTCCGATGGCTCGCGCATCGCCCTCGTCAAGGGCGACGGCTCCTTCGCGATCTACACGACCGACAACTTCCTCGCGAACTCGAATCCCATCAAACAGCTCGATCAGTACAGTGGCTCGTACGCCAGCGTGAGCACCGACGGCACGAACTTCTACGCCGGGGTCCGGACGGTCGACGGCAAGATGGGGGTGTCGATCTTCACACCCAACGGCAGCGACTACACGGAGACCCGCCACGTCGTCAACGCGTACGTCGCAGCCGGTGTCTCCGTGCGCTTCGGCGCCGGCCATCTTGCAGTTTCAGGTCTCGAGACCACCTGGGGCTCGATGAACCTCCACATCTTCAAGGTGGTCGGGACGACGCTCAGCGAGCTGCCGATCAACGACTACTACGCGAAGCACTACACCGGTGCGTCCTCGAAGGCCGGCCCTGACTACACCTATCCTGCCTACAGCGTCCTGCTCGACACCTGGATCTACAAGAAGGGCAGCAAGACCTACCTGATCATCTCGGACTTCGGGCTCGGCGATGTCTACGAGCTGAAGGCCGGCGATACGGTCACGCCGTCGGTCAAGAAGGTCGGGAAGACTCCCAACCCGAACTCGGTCTCGACCGCCAACTCCGGTCCCTACTACGGTGATGAGATCACCTTCACCGCGACCTCGAGCGGCAGCCCGTTCCCAGTCACCTGGGAGTGGGGCGACGGCACGGTCGACACGACGACCGCCGGAGCACCCGACGTCCCGCACCAGTACCACGGCCTGAGTGTGAGCCAGCTGCCGGCGACGCGGACCATCACGGCGATCAACGCCCACGACACAGCAGTCCGTGAGACGCTCAGCGTCACCCTCAAGCAGCCGACGGTGCGAGTCGGCATCCGCAACACCTCGCTCCTGTTCCTCCAGCCGAACGCCAGCGCGCCGGCAGGAATCGTCAGCGGTGACGAGTGGGTCGACGCCTCCGATGGAGCAGACGAAGGGCACTTCGCGGAGTGGATCCTCGACGGCGTCTCGACGAAACAGGCGCCCTCGCAGACACTCCCCGTCGGAGATTGCGGGAGTCAGCACACGCTGGTATTCACGGGGCACTACGGGAAGCGTGACACCTCCTTCAACCCGGTCTCGGGCGACGCGACCCTCGGCATCAACGGCATCAACTACTCCGTCGTTCCGTTTGCCGCCGGCGTCATGGAGCCGACCTCCAGCGGAACGAACGTCGTTTTCAGGAGCATCGCACGTGCTTCGAGCCGTGCCACCGACCTTCCGGGAGGCTCGGCGACGGCGTGCACATACACGTGGGAAATCGTCGACGCGAGCGGCAACCTTGTCGCGGCCGAAACGAAGATGACCGGCATTGCGACCATTGCAACCATCCCGGACTACACGGTTCCACGGGCGACCTTCCAGGGTGCGACCAACTGGCGCGCCCGGCTCAGGATCGCAGTCGACCCTGCACTCATTCTCGGTGCCGCCTGCAAACCCTACGCGAGCGCGCAGGCTGTGACCTCTACGCTGAGCGGACCCGATCCGAGCGACATCGTGGCGACCGGATGCGCAAACGCGGGCGGGCCTTGCTCGCTTACCGTTTCCTCGCTCTCCGGCGCCGATCGGTCGAGCTGGACCTACTCCTGGTCGACGACCGGCCCGACGGCGGTTGTCCAGGGAGCGGGACCCACGTACACGCCGGCGTTGACCGCGCCCGGCAGCTACACGATCACCGTCAACATCAGCAACGCGCTCGGCGATGCGCAGAAGTCGACCGTCATCACGGTCGCGGCTCCCGTCTGCGGGAGCAATCCGACCGAAGCGAACACGGCCATCAACTTCGTCGGTGGCGGTCCGAGCGGCTGCAACGGGAGCGGCTCGACCTGCTCGGTCGGTGAAACGATCACCTTCTCGGTGTCGCCGTACGGCTGGAGCTTCGCCGACTGCGACAAGTTCACCTGGGACTTCGGCGATGGCAGCACCTCGACCGAGAAGTCGCCCACCAAGAGCTATGCATCTGCCGGGACCTACGCGGTCAAGCTCAAGGTCGAAGGCGGCCTGAGCACGGCGAACGTCGGCATCAACCTCAACGTCGGCACCACCGGTGGCGGCGGGGGCAATCCGGGCGGAGGTTCATGCTCGCCGATGTACGCAAACTCGAACGTCTACATCGGCTTCCTGGGATCGCAGAGCGGCTGCACGGCCTCGTCCGGCAACTGCACCTCGGTGGAGCAGGTCAACTTCACGGCTTCGACCTACAACTACAACTTCAGCTGCGGCACGCACTCGTTCGCCTGGAACTTCGGCGACGGGACGGTATCGGCCCAGCAGAACCCGTCGAAGAACTACGCGACGAACGGTTCGTACACGGTCTCGCTGACGATCACCAGCCCCGTGGGCCAGGTGACGATGACTCAGCCGATCACGATCGGCACCGGCGGCGGTGGCAATCCGGGTGGTGGCTCCTGCCCGCAGATGGTCGCGAATTCGAACGTCTACGTCGGATTCATGGGGACCACGAGCGGCTGCACGGCGTCGTCGGGCAACTGTGCCGCGTCCGAGCAGATCAACTTCGCCGCTTCGACCTACAACTACAGCTTCGGTTGCGGCACGCACTCGTTCGCCTGGAGCTTCGGCGACGGCACGACGTCGACGCTGCAGAACCCGTCGAAGAGCTACGCGCAGGCGGGCTCGTACACGGTGACGCTGACGATTACGAGCCCCGTGGGCCAGGCGGTCATGACGCAACCGGTCCAGGTCACGGGCGGAGGTGGCGGCAATCCGGGCTCGTGCTCGCAGATGGTGGCCAACTCCAACGTGTACATCGGCTTCATCGGCGCGCAGAGCGGCTGCACGGCATCGATGGGCAATTGTGTGTCGACCGAGCAGGTCAACTTCACGGCCTCCACGTTCAACTACAACTTCAGCTGCGGCACGCACGCGTTCGAATGGAGCTTCGGTGACGGTACGACTTCGACGCAGCAGAACCCGTCGAAGAGCTATGCGCAGAACGGCACCTACACCGTCACATTGAAGATCACGCAGCCGGGCGGTGCGAATGTGACCATGACGCAGCCCGTCAAGGTCGGCACCGGCGGTGAGTGCGGCAACATGACCAAGGGTGAGAACGTCTACATCACCTACGCAGGTGTCGTCACCGCCTGCAATCCGCTGGTCGGCACGTGCACGGACCAGGAGATGGTCAACTTCAGCGCGGGAGCCGTCGGCTACAACTTCGCCTGCTCGCCGCACACCTTCGCGTGGGACTTCGGCGACGGGCAGACCGGCACCGGCCAGAACGTTCCTCACAAGTTCGCGAACGGAGGCATCTTCACGGTGAAGCTGAAGATCACCAACTCGAAGGAGACCGAGGAACTGACGCAGATCGTGAGGGTCAGCGGCTCGGCACCCGCGATCCCCGCGACCAACCGCCGCCGGAGCACCGGCCGGCGCTGACCTCACTCGACAACGATGTTCGAAACGTGGCGGGCTTCGGCCCGCCACGTTCTTTTTGGACGCCTCCGCGCGAGCGCCCGTAGAATGCGGGCGATGGACCTCGCGGTGAGGGCAGAGGCCCTGTCCAAGACCTACCAGTTGTACCGGCGGCCGGCCGATCGCCTCTTGGAGGTCCTGACGCGGCGGCCGCGGCACACCCCCTTCTCGGCGCTCGATTCCGTCAGCTTCGAAGTAGAGCGCGGCGAGACCGTCGGCGTGGTCGGCCAGAATGGAGCGGGGAAGAGCACGCTCCTCAAGGTCCTCTGCGGCGTGACCCAGCCGACGAGCGGCTCGCTTCACACCACGGGCGCGATTGCCTCGATCCTCGAGCTCGGGACCGGATTCCACCCCGAATTCAGCGGCAGGGACAATGCTGCGCTGAATGCCGCGATCCTCGGCCTCACGGCCGATCAGGTGAAGCGCAGTCTGCCTGCCATCCTCGAGTTCTCGGAGCTCGGCCCGTTCCTCGACCGCCCGGTCAAGACCTACTCGTCGGGCATGTACATGCGGCTGGCGTTCTCGGTCGCGGTGAACATCGATCCCGACATCCTCGTTGTGGACGAAGCGCTCGCGGTGGGGGACGGTCATTTTCAGAAGAAGTGCACCGATCGCATCCGCGAGTTTCAGGAAAGCGGGAAGACCATCTTGTTCTGCTCGCACTCCCTCTACTACGTCGCGTCGATCTGCCGCAGGACGCTGTGGCTCGACCGCGGCCGGGTGATGAGCTTCGGGCCGACGCTCGACGTGATCCACGAATACGAGACCTTCCTTCGCGAGCGCGATCGCGAGAACCCAGCGGAGCCGGTGCTCGGTGAGAAGTCGCACACGCCCGCCCGTTTTCGCGAGATCACGGTCTGCGATGCAGAGGGACGTCCACAGCAACGTTTCGCGCGTGGAGCGGACATCCAGGTGCGGCTGCGGATCGAGGCGGACAATCCTCGGCAGCCGCTCCACGTCGTCGTCGCCGTGCACCGGGCCGCCGACGACATGCAGTGCTTCACCGTCGAGACGCACGGTGAGGGTGTCGAGCCGCTGTCGGGGCGTACTGAGTACGAGTTGACGGCCGAGTTCCACGACGTCCCGCTGCTGCGCGGCGACTACTCGATCATCGCGTTCGTCGGTGACGAAAACGCGATCACGGTGTTCGACCGGGCCGATCTCCGCCCGGCGTTCTCGATGACCGGCGAGCGGTTCGAAGTCGGTCTCATCGCGGTCGATCACTCCTGGCGCAGCACGTCCGGATGAGCCGGCGATGATCTCGCTGCTCATCGTCAACTACTGCTCCTCCGCGCTCGCGGTGGAGGCGATCCGCTCCGCGCGTGCAGCAAGCTCGGTCGCGCTTCAGGTAGTCGTCGTCGACAACAGCTGTGACGCGGCGGAGGCGAGTGCGCTCGAGCGGGTTGCCGATCGCGTGATCGTCTCGGAGACGAATCGAGGCTACGCCGGAGGGATCAACCTCGGCCGGACGGCTTGCGAGGGCTCGGTCGTCGTCATCTCGAATCCGGACGTCGTCTTTGCCGCGGACGCGATCGACGAACTGACGGCGGTCCTCCAGCGCGGGGCTGCGGTCGCCGGGCCGGCGCTCTTCTGGGATCGCGGCCATGGCTGGCGCCTTCCTCCCGGTGACCTCATGACCGGACCAGAAAAACTGTATGAGGTGATGGCGAGTCGTTCGCCCGCTTTGTCGAAGCAGCGCGACCTCGCGAGATTTCGTGCGCGCCTCCGATTCTGGACAGCCTCCGACCCGACGCCCGTAAGGATGCTGTCCGGAGCCGTGATGGCAGTGCGGGCAGACGACCTGGACGAGCTCGGCGGTTTCGATGAGCGTTTCCGTCTCTACTTCGAAGAGACCGACTTTCTCCGCCGCGCCGCCGAGCGGCGAAGGAAGATTCTGTATGTCCCCGCTGCCCGCTGCAGGCATCTCTACAGCCAGAGTGCGTCGCTGGATGAGGCGCGTTCGGCCCGCCTTTACGCGGAGTCGGAGATGAAATACCTCGAGAAGTGGAACGGCCCCTTCGTCGCAGGTCTCCTGAAGCGCATCGAGCGCCCCGTTTCCGGTGCGGGAGCCACCGAACTGCGGCCCGGCGATTCGATCGATCTGCCCGAAGGAGATCTGGTGGTCGAAGTGTCGCCGCTCTCGTCGTTCGGCACCGCAGCGGGCCATTTCCCCGCCGGCCGGAGGGTGACCGTCCCCGAGGAGGTCCTGTCGGCGTTCAAGGGAGCCGTGCTGTATCTGCGCGTGGTCAGGCGGTCCGGCGAGGTCCTGGGCAGCTACGCGCAGTCCAGGACGTGATTAGAATTCGATCATGAGCGCGACGAGCGTGACGGTGATCGTCCCGGGCTGCGAGCCGGAAGTGGATCCGTCACGTGCGGCCGACGCGATTGCCACGTACCTGGAATCGACTGGATTCACGTACGAGATTCTGACGACGAGCGGGGGCGCGTACGGAGCCGGCATCAGGAAGGCAGTGAGCGAAGCGAGAGGGAGCGCCATCGTCATCGCGGATCACGACCTGCCATACCCTGTGACGGCGATCGGCGATGCGGTGGCGATGATCGACGCGCGTACCAGCGACGTCGTCTTCGGGGCTACCGCGCAGCTTCACCGAGCCACGGCTGCAGTGCTTCGCGCTGCGGTCGTACCGATCCTGAGCGATCCCGCAATCCGTCTCAAGGCGTTCTCGTCCACGGCGGGGAAGGTCCTTGTCGGCGAGACGCGGCTCAACGACGGCAGCTGCGATCTCGAGATCGCGTTCCTCGCCAACAAGTACGGCTTCCGTGTCGAGCGGCTTCTCGTCGGGAACGGCCGTGCGTCGACGTGCGCGTTCGACGTCTGGAGCGGTCTCGCGGCGGCGGTCCGGATCCGCATGGCGAATCGCCGGAACGCCTACAGGCCGCCCCGGAGGTGCCCGGTCTGCTTTTCCCCGGAGGTCTGGACGATCGCGCAGATCCCAGGGAACGTCGTACGTGCCTGCGATCGCTGCAAGTGCCGTTACCTGAACGAATTCCCCGAGGCCGACCTGTTGCCGCTCACGCAGAGGGTGCTCCGTTCGCATTCGGTTCAGTCGCCGGAGCAGGGTGCCTGTGATGCGCACTCTCAGCCGGCACGCGAGCGGACCAGCCGGCGGCGGCTGGCCGCCATTCGCAGGCTGGCACTTCCGCGTGGGCGCCTGCTGGAGATCGGTGTCCGGGACGGCACCTTCGGCACGATGGCCGCGAAGGAGTTCGACTACGTCGGCCTCGAGCCGGCGCCTGCGGCGTCGAGACAGGCGAGGGCCCGCGGGCTCGAGGTGTACTGCGGAACGCTGTCGTCGTTCGTCAACACCGGTCCGTCGTTCGACGCCGTGACGCTGTTCCACGTCTTCGAGAACATCGCGGATCCGCACGACGCGCTGAGCCGGATCAAGGATCTTCTGAAGCCCGGAGGCATCCTCTTCCTCTCGACGTTCGACACCGAGGGGCTGATCTACCTCCTGAGCGAGCGAAGTCGTACGGTCGTGAATTTCAGAACCCACCGCATTCTCTACTCGAGGTCCGCGCTCATCGAGCTCCTCGAGAGGTCGGGATTCGAGATCGTGGCCGTCGGACCGGAGTTCGAGTATCGCGACCACCGTTTCCTGCGGCACTGGTCGGCGTCGCATCATCCGCATCTCGCGCCGCTGCTGAGGGCGGCGCTCTCCGTGCTGCCGGACCCGCTGCTGATCAGCGCCGGAGGGATCAGGATCGCCGCACGCCGGCGTGCCGGCGCTTCGATCAACGGACGTGCGCTCCGCGCGACGGAGCCGACGCATGCGCGGTGACGCGAGGTTCGAGATCCGACCCTACGGAGACGGGGACGAGACAGCGATCCTCGGCCTCTTCGCGGAATCGTTTCCTCACGCCCCGCGCTCGCTCCAGCATTTCGACTGGAAGTACAGACGAAACCCGTTCGGCAACGGGCGCATCGTCCTGACGTTCGACGAAGGGAAGCGTCTGGTCGGCCACTACGCGGCCTATCCGGTGCCGTTCCGCTGGGGAACGCGGAATCTGCTTGCCCAGCAGGTGGGCGACACGATGACGGATGCGGGTGTGCGCCACATCGGCCGCGGCGCGACGAGCATCCTCGGACGGACGGCGCTCGAGTTCTACCGCCGGTTCTGCGGCGGCATCGCCTTCAATTACGGGTTCAACGTGTCGAACATCCAGAAGTTCTCGCTGAGATTCCTGCGGAGTGAGCGCGTCGAGCCGGTGTCGTACCGGATGCTCGAGCCGTCCCGTCTGAGGAGGAGCTCGAGACTCGAGCGGCGTGCGCATGGCTTCAGCCTCGAGCTCGTCGAGCGCGCCGGCCCTGCTCTCGACGAGTTTTTCGGACGTGCAAGTCACGCCTATGACCTCCTGGTGCGGCGCGATGCCGCCTATCTCCAGTGGCGGTACCTCGACTGTCCGGACCGGAAGTACACGGTCGTGGCCGTCCGCAAATGGCTCCAGGTGGTGGGATGGATCGTTTACCGGACGGAAGGCTCGCGCCTGATCCTCGGGGACATGCTTCTGCACCCGGGCGTCCCGGAGGCTCTGGAGCTGGTGCTGGCGCACGTCATCGAGCTTCACGGCTGTGCGACGGTGGAAGGGTGGTTCCCGTCGCGGCCGGCCTGGCTGTCGGAACGCCTGGACCGCGCCGGTTTCGTGCAGCAGCCGGAACCGCAGGACCTGTCCCTGATGTGCGTTCCGTTCGCGCTCGCCGAAACTGCTGCGGTCATGCGGAGCTCGCTCTACTACACCTGGGGGGACAGCGATCTGTTCTGACCGCTGCGCATGGCTCGTGCATTGATGACTCCGGCAGTCGCTACAATTGCTCGATCATGGACCTGCAGCCTCACATTGACGGCACCACGCGCCGAGTCGCGGAGGTGGAGAAGAAGCGGGTGCTCGTCATCGACGACGACCTCCCGATCCGCGGCATGCTTGGCGCCGCGCTTCGCCAGCAGGGCTTTCAGGTCCTCCTTGCCGGTGACGGAGCGGAAGGACACCGCGCACTCGCTCTTCACCATCCGGACATCGTGCTGCTCGACCTCGCCATGCCGGACGTGAACGGCTGGGACTTCCTCCAGAAGCTGCAGGAGTCGGGACACCTCGGCAAGGTCCAGGTCGTCGTCGTCTCGGCCCATGTGCTCGTCGATCCGCAGGCGCTCCTGCAGATGGGTGTCGTGGCGATTCTTCCGAAGCCGTTCAACCTACCCGAGCTTCTGTCGCTGATCGAGCACCTGGCAGCGTGAGCAGACGTGACGTCGCGGTGCGTATCGCGCGCCGGTTCGACTCCCGGTTCCTCCGCGGCTACGTCGTCGCGAAGCTGATCATCGATCCGATGTACGAGGCGGTTCTCGCGCGGGTGGCCGGCTCGCCCGCACCGATCGTCGACGTCGGCTGCGGGATCGGTCTCGTGGGGCTGTTCCTGCGAGAGCACGGAGTAGGGGTGCCGGTCACGGGAGTCGACTTCGACCGGAGAAAGGTCGAGGCAGGTCGCAAGGCTGTGGCTCAGTATCCTGACGTGGAGTTGCGCGTCGGCGATGCCCGCGATCCCCTGCCTCGAACGGGGACGGTCCTCCTCCTCGATGTGCTGCACTATTTCTCCGGCGACGAGCAGCGGGCGATCCTGCGCAATGCGGCGGTCGCGGCAGATGCCGTCATCGTTCGAGACGCGATCCGGGATTCTTCGTGGCGCTACAGGGCCACCGCGTTGACCGAGACGTTTGCGCGAGCCGTGTTCTGGCTCAAGGCCGAGCGGCTGAACTTCCTCTCGCTCGAGGAGATCGCGGAATCGTTCGTCGGTTTCGAGGTCGAGACCATCCCGATGTACGGGCGCACGCCATTCAACAACTACATGCTCGTCTTCAGGCGGGAGTCGTCGGGCACGACGAACGCGTAGCCGCGCTCACGAAGCGCCACGATCACCTTCTCGATGACTGAGGCGGAGTGCTTCCGCCCCTGGTGGAGAACGATGATCGCTCCCGGTCGCAGGCGATGCACGATCCTGCCGATGATCTCGTTCGCGTCGGTCAGGACGGCGTCGAACCCGCGGACGGTCCAGCCGATCAGTCTCATATTGCGCTTGCGCAGAGCCGGATGGACCGCCGGATTCTTCATCCCAACCGGTGCACGGAACCACCGTTGTGGCGCGCCGCTGATCGACTCGAGTGCCGCATTGCCCTGGTCGATCTCGGCCGCGATGCGCTGCGGCGGAAGGCACCAGAACGTTCCCGATGGATGGCTGAAGGAGTGGTTGGCGACCGAGTGGCCGTCGGCGAGGATCGCCTCGACGTCAGCGCGATTCTGCAGGGCGAGCGACCCTTTGACGAAGAACGTCGCCTGGACCGAATGCCGCGCGAGGACCTCGAGGATTGCGCGGGTGTCGGAAGACGGTCCGTCGTCGATCGTGAGCCACACCTCGCGGCGGTCTGTCTCGAAGCAGGTGACGACCTCGCCGAGCCACTGCACGTTGGGACGGAGCGTTGCGTAGAGCACGAGCAGATGAGAGAGAAGCATCTGTCCGAGCGCAGCCGGCACGGAGTAGCGCCACGACGCTACGAGGATCAGTGGCGACACGAGAGCGAAGGCGAGCAGGAGGCGTCGAACTGTCATTCGGGCACGGAGTGCCGCTCCAGGCGCTCGATCTGGCCGTGGAGGCCGTGCAGGGTTGCAGCAGCGAGGGCATTCGCTGCCATTACGACTACGAAGTGCCATCCGACATATCGCTCCCATCCGTCGGACTGCAGCGACCACATCGCTCCGGCGGAAAGCAGAAGCATCATGAGTCGCGACTCGAAGCGGATCCGCCGTATCGGCCGTCCGATCAGCCGCTCCATCAGCGGCAGAATGGTGAACCCGACGAGAACCACCGGAACCTGCAGCAGCAGAGCTGCGATCGGGATTGCCGCGAGGGACGCAATCCACAAGGGCACGATGGTTTCGAGCGCTGCTGCGCTGAAGGCCGCCACGGTGAGGGTCGCCCAGATTGCAACACCGTATTGCTCAACCGAGCTCTGGTCCGGATCGACGAAGTAGAGTCGTGCGCGGTCGCGGCCCGTTGGCGCTGCCCGCAGACGGAGATACGCGATCAGCCGGAAGAGCGCAAACCGATGCCTCGAAGGGAGCAGCGGCGCGTCGATCCGGTCGATGTAGACCGTCATTTCGCGTCCTCCGCGAACGGCTCGAACGTGAACCACTGAAACCAGTAGCTCCGGACCGCGCTCTCGAGCTCCGCAGTCCATTTCTCCACCGCGCCAGCGAAGGCTCTCTGACGATCCCGGTCTCGTTCGACGCGGAAAGGCTCGCCGACGATCAGCGAATAGTGACGCCTGCCGGCGCGGACGACGAAGAGAGGGAAGATCGGGACTCCTGACGCCATCGCCAGCGCGAACGGGCCTGCAGGTACCTGGGCATTGCTTCCGAGGAGTCTCATCGGCAGACGGGCGACACCGCCGACGACGCGATCTCCCTGAATGGCGACGATCTCACCGCGGTTCAGGGCGTGGAGAAGATCGATCGCGAGGTCTGGCGACTCTCCGCTGAACCCTACAGACAGGTCGCTGCCGACCGTTCTCTCGCGAAGATTCTGCTCGTGTGCCTGCGTCTCGGAGTCGGTCTCCGGCGCCCGCACCATTACGATTTTCCGTTTCGCGATCTCCGCGAAGAGATGCGCTCCCAGGTCGTAGTTCCCCATGTGCGCAGTGAGGATGATCGCGCCGCCCTCATGCTGGCGAAGGGCGTCGAAGTGCTGGAGCCCCCTGAATGTCCAGTCAGGTGCCGTCCGATGTTCCTTGAATCGGACGTTGTCAGTGATCGTCCAGGCGAAGTTCCAGAAGACGCGATAGGTCCGGAAGAAGTTCGCGAACGCCGACGATCCCGGCTTGATGATCGCGAGGTTCTGCATGACGCCGCGCCGGCCGGGGCCCCAGAGCAGAAAGAAGCCCGACCACCACGCAAGGATGACCGGCTCGATCCAGATCGGAACGGTGAGCGTGCCGAACCGGAGGAGGCGGCGCCAGAAGACGCCCTTCACTTGAAACCGCCGGAGCCAGCTCACGGGCGGATGATCTCTGCAAGCTGCTTCTCGGTCGAAGGGAGGTCGGTGCGGAACAGCGCGAACAGCGGAGAGCTCATGAGGGCGGTATCGCCCGGATAGGTCGGAACGAAGTGGATCGGGAAGCGCGTGAAGATGTCGCGGTCGGAACGCTTCCGGGACTGCTGGACGCGCCGGCGTTTCTCGGCGATCCGGGCGTCGTTCCTGAAGATCCAGTCGAGGGCGCGGAACTGCATCGTCGTGAGCGGATCGTCGATCGCAGCCAGCGGTTTTCGGCCGACGAGTTTTCTGAGAATCCGCTGGAGGAGTCCCGGCGCTGCCGCATGCGCGCTGCGGCCTGCGAAGGGCGCGCGCGTGAGCTCGGTGGCGCGAGGATTCCTCTGCGTAGCGTAGTGCTGCAGCCGGTGGAGATACGTCAGCAGGACCGGTGCGCCGGACGCGGCGAGGTCCTCGTAGTTCTTCATCGCCGTCTGCAGTGCGTTCCGTTCGAAGAGAACCCCGCGTTCGAAGTCGCCGAGGCGGTTGCTCGTCAGGCTCGATGCATGACGGACGACTGCATCCGGTTCGAACACGACGCGATATCCCGCAATCCAGCTCCGCCAGCCGAAGTCGACGTCCTCGAGATACGCGAAGTAGTCGTCGTCGAATCCACCGAGCTCCATCAGCGGGCGCCGGCGCGAGATCATGTTGCCCCCGCAGGCGAAGAGGATCTCGGTCCCGGATCCGGGCTCTGCTCGCGAGCCGATCGGGTAGCGGAAGCCGCTCTGAAAGCCGTGTCCGTCGAACGTCAGCACCCCTCCGATGAAGTCGATCATCTTGCCGTCGAGGCTGACGATCTTTCCTCCGACGGAGAGCACGTCTTCAGGAGCCCGCTCGATCGCGCCGATGAGGGCAGCCAGCCAGCCCGGCTCCGGAACGGCATCGTTGTTGAGGAAGATCACGTAGTCCGCGACCGAGCCGGCGAGCGCTGCGTGCAGACCGCCGGTGAATCCGCGGTTCTCGGGGAGGGCGAAGAGCTTCACTTCGGGGTGGCGCGCAGCGACCGCCTCTGCGCTGCCGTCCGAGGAACCGTTGTCGACCACTGTGATCGTCGTTCCACCGGCTTCGCGCGCCTGCGGTTCGGCCGCTGCGATGCACTCCAGCGTCTCGCGCCGGTTGTTCCAGTTGACGATGATGATCTCGACGCTCACGTCAGGGCTCCGAGTCGTCTCCTGACTCGCTGCAGGAATGTGGGTTGGACCGTCGGGATGGTCGTCACGCTGGTGAAACGGTCGCGCTCGGGATCGATGCGCGGCTCGCGGCAGAAATTGCGAAGGGGCAGGAGAGCATCCTCCCACTGGTGCTCGGCGGCGAATCGCCGCGTGCCCGCGAGCATCTGGTCGTAGCGGGTTCGATTCTGAAGGATCGCCACGAGCGCTTTGGCCAGGGCATCGGGCGTGGAGCCGGCGACCACGGTGCCGGCGTCGTACGCCCGGAGGATCTCGTCGGTGCCGGGGGCGCTGCTCGTGACGATCGGCAGGCCGGCCCAGAGGTAGTCGTACACCCGCGTGCGCATCGCGAGATCCGTCTCGAGCGACTGCGGAAACGTCAGCAGGGCGAGTGCGAAGCGATCGAAGAAAGCCGTCCGGTCCTCGTAGGCGACCCAGGGCACGAACCGAATGAACTCCATCGGCCCGTGACGCCGCACGTGCGACATCGCTTCGGCGGTCTTCCCCTGCGGAGTGAGGTCGGCGTTCGGATGGGTGGTGAAGGTCAGCGTGAGGTTTGGAATCGTCTCCCGTGCAATGCGAATGGCCTCGATCGCCAGGACGGGGTCGTACCAGTCGTAGATACCGCCGAACAGGATTGCCGGCGCAGCCAGGTCCGCGGGGACACGCTCCCTGGGCGGCAGGACGCCGAACGGCGCCACCCGCACGAGAGTCTCCGCGCGGGGATCGCGCTCGAACACGAGGGGATTGAGCCGTCCGATGGCCATCAGCATGCCGAGATAGAAAAGCCGCTGTGCCTGGGATGCGCAGAGGAAGAGATCGCCGCCCGCCAGCGAGCGGAGCAGAGTGGCGTGATCGTGATTGAAGACCTCAGGGCCACGCGAGGCGTAGTAGTGAAGGTTCTCCACGATGTACGGATCGTAGAGATCGACCACGGTCGGAAGCCTTCGTCCGTGCGCAAAAAAGTCGTTCGCGATGTGTCCCTGGACGATCGCGACGTCGGCGCTCCCCGTCCACGCGGCGAGCGCTTCCGGTGATGCGACGGCCGCAGCAGCACAGCCTTCCAGCTCCCCGCCGTCGGGTGACAGGACGCGGACTTCATGGCCGTCGGCGCGCAGGACACGTGCGATCTCGACGAATCGGATCCCGATCCCCGCACGCCTGCCGCGCGCCAGTGGCTCAGGGCAGACGAGAAGAACGCGGCTCAACCGCGTCCCCGCATCCGCTCGAGGAGGTTGTGCACCTTCCAGGTCTTCGAACGGAAGATCATTGCAAGGAGGTTGTTGAGGCGGTCGACTTCGACGCGGGTGCCTGCGAGCTCGCTCGCCTTCTCGGCGTGGCGCAGCCGCAGTTCCTCGGCCTCTGCCAACGCCGTCTGGAGGTGGACGTCCGCGCTCTGGAGTTGCGCGGAGCCGACCTCGAGAGCGGCCTCGAGGTCCCGCGTCCGCAGCACGTGACCGTTGATGGTGTGGTGCAACTCCTGGAGTTGTGAGATCAGCGAGGATTTCTCCCGCTCGATGCGCTCGATGTCGCCGCGCGCAGCGGCCACTGTGCCGCGGGCCTCCACCACACCGGAGTAAAGGTCGTTGAGCCGTCGCTTCTGCTCCTCGAATCCGGCAGCGAACAGGTCATCGCTCAGCAGCTGCCGGTGCTTCTTCCACACCTGAAGCTTGGCATTGCGGAAACGGTCCGAGCCCTCGGGCGCAGCGAGCAGGATCGAGCTTCCGCCTTCGAAATGGCGCACCTCGACGGTGATGCGTGGAACGTGCAGGAACGAGCCTCGCTGTGCCAGCCGGATGAGCAGGTCCCAATCTTCGAAGAGGTCGAACGCCGTATCGAAACCACCCAGCTCGAGGACCGTCTCGCGAGGGAGGAGGATCGTCGGCAGGGGAATGTAATTGTCGAGCAGGAGGAGCGTCGGATCGAAGTCCTGGGCGAAGAGCCGCATCGTGGCTCGCGGTTCGTACCTGCCCGAGGGGCCGATGCGAAGGAACTTCGACACGGCGTCGGTGTAGTGAGCGACGTGCTGCGAGTCCTGTGTCGCGGAGGCGAGGACGTCGAAGTGCTCGGGATAGAGCAGGTCGTCGTCGTCGAGGAGCATGACGAACGGAGTGGTAGCGGCTGCGACCCCCGCATTCGCCGCAGCGGAGCGGCCGAGGCTCGTTTCGTGACTGAGGAGTCGGACACCCTCGACCTCAGGGCGGGCGCCGCCGTCGTTGACGACGACGATCTGGCAAGGGTAATCGGTGGCCCGAACCGAGGCGATCGCTTCCGCCAGCTGTCCGGGGCGGTCTTTGGTCCGGATGACGACCGTGACGGGGATCGTCGTCGCGCGGGCCTCGATGCGCGGCGGAGCTCCCGCCTTTTCGCGCAGAGTTCCGAAGCTCGTCGTCCTCAGTTCCGGCAGGCCGATCAGGTAGTAAGCCTCGGCGAGCCGTGATTCTGCGAGCGTCATCGCCCGGTAGGTATTCAGACCGCGCGCGAACTCCGCGTAGTCGCGCAGCCCGATCTGGGATCGGTGTTCCCTGATGGCCGAGTACTTCAGCTCCGCCACGTCGTCGATCGCAACGAGAGCGTTGGGGCGCAGCGGCTGGCTGATCTCGTAGAACGCGACCTTCGTCACCGCGAGGTCGGCGAAGAGTGAGCCGTCCTGCTGGATCAGCGCGCAGAGCGCCCGGGAGAGCGCGACGTGGTCGGGATGAATCTCGACCGGACTGGGTGCCAGGATGAGGTCGGGGCGGAACGCGGCGAGGTGCTCGCGCAGCGCTGGGATCACGGAATCGCCGAGGGAACGGTCCGGAAAGCCGAGGAAGTGCAGCTCTGCTGCGGACGCTCCGAGGGTCGCCAGTCCGCGGCGGGACTCGTCCTCACGGTTCACCCCGGCCGCGGCGGCAGCGCCGCCGTCGGTCACCACGACCACCCGGATCTTCCGTCCATCGCGGGCGTGCTGGGCGACCAGTCCTCCGCAGCCGATGACTTCATCATCCGGATGTGGGGCGAGGACGAGCAGTCGCTCGCCCGTGAGGGAGGTTGGAACGTACGGAATCGCCTCGGCTTCGATGAGCATGCGCAGGCGAATTGTATCCGCCGCGTTGCGGACGCCGCAGCGAACGCGCATCATGAGCCCCGTCGGGATGAGTCAGGATCGGGATAACCGCTCGGCCGGTGACGTGGCGAAGGTCCGGGACCTTGTTCGCACCATTGCGCAGGGCGGGGACCGCGGCGGCGCCGTCAGCGATCTCTTCGGCGAGGGATTCCTCACTCTCGAGAAGTGCGTGCGATTCGACATCGGCGTCGTCGTGATGATCGAGCACCATCTCGAGGTCTACATCAGCGCGCGGCCGGCCGCGGCACGAACGCTCGAAGGAGACCTCGGCCGCCGCATCCGCGAGGGACTCTCCGCCCGGGTCTCGACGTCACTGGCCGCCGCAGAGCTCGTCGTCGCCTCGGAGCGGCACGATCTCCCCGACTCCGAAACCATCGGCGTCGATCACGTCGCAGCGGCCCTGCTGTACCAGGACAAGCGCGTTGCCGGCCTGCTGCTCCTCTTCCGAGGCGACGAGCCCTTTTCCGACGCCGACGAACAGATGGTCGACGTCTTCGCAGTGCAGTTGTCTCTCCTGCTCGTGATCGGGCGGGCTCGCGCGCAGATCATCGATCTGGCCGAGACGGACGAGCTCACCGGCATCGGGAACAAGCGGCGCCTCTGGCGGGAACTGAGTCGCGAGATCGAGCGAGCCCGCGCCTTCCAGCATCCGCTGTCACTGATGCTGTTCGACATCGACGACTTCAAGTCGGTCAACGACAGCTTCGGCCACGTGGCCGGCGACGCGGTGATCTCGGAGTTGTGCGCGGCGGTGAAGGGAACGCTGCGCGACATCGACTCGATGTCGCGGTTCGGCGGGGACGAGTTCGCAATCATCCTCCCGAATACCGACCTGGAAGGCGCGCGGGCGGTGGCCGAACGGATCATGTACGTGGTGGGTGGCCTGTCGATCCCTGCGGACGACGTGGCGATGATCCAGTGTTCGATCTCCCTCGGCATCGCGTCGTGGGAGGCATCCGACGCGAATGCGACCGAGTTGCTGCGGCGCGCCGACGAGCGCCTGTACGTTTCGAAACGAACGGGCAAAAACCGATACACTTCCTGACGTGATGCGCAATCGTTATCTCATTGCAAACTGGAAGATGAATCTCCCCCCGGAGGGGATCGATCAGTACCTGGCCGCGCTGGAGGCCGCCGATCACGGCGACGCCCGGTTGATTGCGGGGCCGCCGTTCCCGTTCCTCAGCGACGTGGCCTCGAAGTGCCGGACGGTGGGCGTCGCAGCGCAGAACTGCAGCGACCACGCCTCGGGTGCGTTCACCGGCGAGGTTGCGCCGGCGATGGTGCGGCAGTCAGGCGCGGGGTACGTGATCCTGGGCCACTCGGAGCGGCGCAATCTCTTCCACGAGCAGGATTCGGTGATCGCGCGAAAGCTGACGATCGCGCTGGAGAGCGGCCTCACGCCGGTTCTCTGCATCGGCGAGGACCTGAACGTCCGCGATGCGGGGCAGGTGCCGCAGTTCCTCGCCGACCAGATCAAGGCCACCGCAGTGCCGGCGCTGGAAGGCGCGGCCGAGGTGATCATCGCCTACGAGCCGATCTGGGCGATCGGGACTGGCCGGAACGCGAGCGGCACGATGGTCGCCGAAACGATCGCCGAGATCCGCCACGCCGTGGGCCGCTTCTGGCCGGCTCGTTATGCGGAGGGCGCGCCTGTCCTGTACGGGGGCAGCGTCACTCCGGAAAACGTCGACGACCTCGTTGCGAGCGGTCGCGTGGACGGGTTCCTCGTCGGCGGAGCGAGCCTCGATTCGAAGAAGTTCCTCGCGATTCACGGCGGTCTTCGATATCACTTGACGCGATGAACCTTCTCGGGAAGAATTCGCACCCCTGACAGGTTACGGGTCAGGCTACCGGAGACCGCATGATTTATTTTCTCGTCACGATCCACGTCCTCATCAGCATCTTCCTCATCCTCGTCGTCCTCCTCCAGCAGGGGAAAGGCGCGGATCTGGCCGGTGCGTTCGGTGGTGGTGGGTCACAGACTGCGTTTGGCGCGCGGGGAGCGACGACGCTCCTTCACAAGCTGACGACGTCGTTCTTCGTCCTGTTCGTCATTACCTCGATGTCGCTGGCGATCCTTCAGGCGAGACCTCGCGGTTCCGTCATGTCCGGTGCTGCCGTTCCGACGGCCCCGGCCCCGGCCCCGGTCCAGAAGTAATCGAAGTTCTTTGAAGCCTGCCCAAGTGGCGGAATTGGTAGACGCGCACGTTTGAGGGGCGTGTGGAGAAATCCGTGCCGGTTCGAGTCCGGCCTTGGGCACCACTACGAATGAAAAAGAAGGGGCTCGCCGACGGCGAGCCCTTTTCATTTCCGGCAGACCGATGACTCAGCGGCCGGTGGCGCGGCGGTCGTACTCGGAGGCGCGGTCGAGGAACGACTCGATGCTGCGACCGAGCGCGAGTTTCTCACTGAGGTCCTTCGCCGAATCGAAGTCGATCCGCAGACGCTGCGCCTCGGCCAGGTAGTAGTCGCGGAGTCCCGCCTCGACCTGGAACTCGGGATATTTCTCCGCGAGCGTCCGCATCCACTCTTCGACCTGGCGGCGGCGGTCGCGGTCGCCATCGCCGTCCCGCAGGGCCTGGAGGAGGGTCGTCACGACGGCCGAGAGGATCTCTTCACGCTGCTGCTGCACGAGCGGTTCGGTCATGCGGCGGATGGTAGCAGCGATGGAGCCACCGGCTACAATGCGCGCCGTGAAAGTTCTCATCGCAAATCGTGGCGAGATCGCCGTCCGGGTGATCCGCGCGTGCCAGGAACTGGGGTATCCCACCGTCGCGGTGTACTCCGAGGCCGACCGCGCCGCCCTTCATGTCGTCTACGCGGATCAGGCCATCCCGATCGGACCGGCTCCGTCACGAGAGAGCTACCTTCGAATCGATCGAATCATCGAGGCGGCAAGGCAGACCGGAGCCGACGCCATCCATCCGGGCTACGGGTTTCTCGCCGAGAACGCAGAATTTGCCCGCGCGTGCGCGGCTGAAGGGCTCCTGTTCATCGGCCCTTCGCCTGAGTCGATCGATGCAATGGGCTCCAAGACCGAGAGCCGCAGGCGAATGCAGGCGGCCGGGGTGCGGGTCGTTCCAGGCCTCACCGAGCCGGTGAAGTCCTTCGACGAGATCGCGGCGTTCGCGCGCGAGGCCGGGCTGCCGATCATGATCAAGGCCAGCGCTGGCGGCGGCGGCAAAGGGATGCGTCTCGTCGAGCGCGAGGAGGACCTGCGCGGCGCCTACGAGCGGGTGATGAGTGAGGCAGAGTCGTTCTTCGGCGACGCTTCGGTCTACGCCGAGAAGTTCATTCCCTCCCCCAGGCACGTCGAAGTCCAGATCCTCGGCGACCGCCACGGCAACATCGTTCATCTCGGCGAGCGGGAGTGCACGCTCCAGCGCCGCCATCAGAAGGTCGTCGAAGAGTGTCCCTCCCCGGTCGTGGATGCGGCGCTTCGGGAGAGGCTGGGGCAGATGGCCGTCCGCGCGGCCGCGGCGGTGAACTACTACTCGGCTGGGACTGTCGAGTGCCTCATGGGCCCCGACAGGGAGTTCTATTTCCTCGAGATGAACACGCGGCTCCAGGTCGAGCACCCGGTCACGGAGATGGTGTGGGGCGTGGACCTCGTGAAGGAACAGCTGAGGGTTGCGCAGGGAGAAGCGCTGTCGTTCAGGCAGGAAGATCTCCGGCCGCTCGGTCACGCGATCGAGTGCCGCATCTACGCCGAGGATCCGGCGCACAATTTCTCTCCGTCGCCGGGGCTGATCCGGTACATCAACCTGCCGCAGGGCCCGGGCGTCCGGAACGACAACGGTGTTTATGCCGGCTACACGGTTCCGCTCTATTACGATCCGATGCTCTCGAAGCTGATTGCACACGGAAAGACGCGGGAAGAGGCGATTGCGAGGATGCGTCGCGCACTTACCGAGTACCGCGTCGAAGGGATCGAGACGACGATCCCGTTTTTCACGTTCATCATGAACCACGCCGGGTTCCAAGCCGGCGAATTCGACACAGGCTTCATCGACAGGCTGCTCCCCGAGATCGATTTCGGTCACCGGCCGGCGGTCGAAGGGCACCTCGACGCCGCGATCGCAGCCGCTGCCATCATGGCGTTCGAGGAAGCGCAGAACGCGAAGCTGCCCGTCGAAGAGGATTCGAACTGGCGCGTCGCGGCGCGCCTCGAAGCGACGAGAGGCCGGTCGTGAAATTCATCGCGAAACACAGCGGCGAGATTCTCGAAGTCGAAGTCCAGCGGCTGGGAAGCGGCTACCGAGTGAAGCTCGGCGACCGGTGGGTGAACGTCGACCTCGCCGCCTGCGGCCGCTACGTGCACTCCCTCCGAATGGAGGATGGGACTCAGGTCGGACTCGTGCACCACGGCGACGGGACGATGCACCAGGTCTCCCTCGGTGGCGCGACCGTGTCCGTCGAGGTCGTCGATCCGCTTGCCCTGCGGCGCAAACAGCGCGATGACGGCTCCGTCTCGGGTGGCGTGCTCAAAGCCCTCATGCCGGGCCGTGTCGTCAGGGTCCTCGTCGAGAAGGGAGCCCGGGTCCGGAAGGGCGAAGGGATCCTCATCCTCGAAGCGATGAAGATGGAGAACGAGATCCATGCGCCAGTCGACGGTGTCGTGGACCAAATCTTCGTCGAGGCCGGCCGGACCGTCGAAGGTGGAGCCGATCTGCTTCACATCGAACCGGACGCCATGCCGGGCACGTAGCTCGTCATCGAACAACACGAGAGAACCCGACCATGATCGTGACTGCACGCCTGACCTTCTCGGCCGCCCATCGCCTCCACAATCCGGCGCGTGACGCGGAGTGGAACCGGCGGATCTACGCCAAGTGCGACAACCCAAGTGGCCACGGGCACAACTACGCGATCGAGGTGAGCGTCGAGGGGCCGATCGATCCGGAGACCGGGATGGTCATCGACCTGAAGCGGCTGAAGGACCTGATGCGGAAGCACGTCGTCGACCGCGTCGATCACACGAACCTCAATGAGGATGTCGACTTCCTGAGAGGCGTCATTCCGACCGCCGAGAATCTCGCGCGGGCGTTCTGGAAGGAGCTGGCTCCCAACATCCCCGAGGGGCACCTCTACGAGATCATCCTGCACGAAACGGAGCGGAACTCGGTGAGATACCGCGGAGAGGACGAGTCATGAACTACGACCTCGCACTCATGGCGCTCGAGGGCCTCACCCGCTCGCAGCTGGCGATCTCGATCGAACAGAAGGAACTCGTCATCGAAGGCCAGGCCGCGGCATTCAAGGAGCTCGCGCGGCTCTGCCTTCTTCTGGCCGGGGTACAGAGCGAGGAAGATGCGGTCGAGTTGCAGAGCGGCGTCCACCTGACGGCGGGCTCGCCGCCTCTGCGGCTGCGGATCACCGCCCAGTAGGCCGGTCAGTACCGCAGCAGCGTGTGGATGGTGACCGCCGGGACGATGCGCTGCCGGCCGTGCAGGAACTCCAGCTCGATGACGGTCGCAGCGGCGACCAGTGTCGCGTTGAAGCCGCGGATCAGCTGTGCGGCGGCGTTCAGGGTTCCCCCGGTCGCCAGGACGTCGTCGATCAGCAGGACCCGGTCGGACGGGCCGACCGCATCGACGTGCATCTCGACGGCGTCGGATCCGTACTCGAGGTCGTAATCCTGGCGGCGTGTCGCCCACGGAAGCTTTCCCGGCTTTCTCACCGGGACGAAGCCCGCGCCGAGGATGCGCGCGACGACGGCGCCGAAGATGAAGCCCCGCGACTCGATCCCGGCGACGAGCGAGATGTTCTGGCCGATGTAGGGGGCGGCGAGCTCGCTGCACGCCGCGTCCATTGCTTCCGGCGAGCGGAGCATCGGGGTGATGTCCTTGAATGTGATGCCGGGTTTTGGGAAGTCAGGGACGTCGCGGATGAAGGCGTGGAGGTCGGTCGCGATCATCAGAACTTCACGTCGAAATCGCCGAGCCTTCCGGTGAAATCCTTCGTCTCCTGATCGATCCTGGTGACCTCGGCGTACCGCGGTCCTTCCTTCAGCTCTTCGATCCAGTCGTCGATCGCTTTCTGCTCCCCTTCGACGAGCGTCTCGACCGATCCGTCGCGATTGTTCTGAATCCAGCCTTTGAGGCCCATGCGACGCGCGACGCGGGTGGCGTAGAAACGGTAGCCGACACCCTGCACTTTGCCGTGGATGCGGATAAGCCGCTGCTGCTTCATAGGAGCGGATTGTACAGCGGTGCAGTTTTCCTCATCGCCGTCTCCTCGTCGTTGGTTTCTTGGCCGGTGCCTTCCGGCTGGGTTGCTTCGGCGGTGGCTTCTTCACGACCCGCTTGGCGGCCGGCGGGGCGGGGGGGCCGATGGTCACAGGAGCTGGCCGGAGGCTGAGCTCCTTGACCGAGCCGGCGAGCTTCTTGATGGCGGCAGCCTGCTCACTGCTCTGCTTCTCGACCGCGGCCACCTGTTTCTGAAGCTTCTGCCGCTGGCTGTCCGCGACCGCCAGCAGGGCGACGGTCGCCGCGGCGGCAGCATCGGTACGCGGGTACTGCTGAACGACGCTGGTGAGCTTCTCCCGCGCTGCCTCTTCGTTGCCCCGGGAGAGCTGCTCCCGCGCATCCCTCAGGAGCGCGGCCGCGCGGACGTCGTTCGGAACCGTCAGAGCGATGTACACGGCGACTCCGCCCAGAATCGAGGAAACGAGCGCCGTCGAGATGATGAGAGTCCTGATTTTCATGGGCACCGGGCCCGAGGACTACTCGCGCCAGCCGAACTTGCCCACCAGCGGGACGAACTCGGCGGTGCCGCAGTCCTCGATCTTCACGCCCGTCCCTACCCGCACGACCCGCGCCAGTCTCTGCTTGCCTTCGGGGCCGATCGGGATGACGAGTCGTCCCCCCCGCGCGAGCTGGGTCACGAGCGGCTCGGGCACGGCAGGGGCCGCTGCTGCGACGATGATGCGGTCGAAGGGCGCCTGGTCGGACCAGCCGTAGGTCCCGTCGAAGACCTTGACGGTGGCGTTGTGGATCCTGAGCTCGCGGATCATCTCCGTCGCCTTGAGTGCCAGCTCGTTGATCCGCTCGATCGAGAAAACGCGGGCGCAGAGCTTCGACAACACGACCGCCTGATATCCGGTTCCCGTACCGATCTCGAGCACTTTTTCGGTGCCGCTGAGCTCGAGCAACTCGATCATCCGCCCGACGATGTAGGGCTGCGAGATCGTCTGGCCCTTGCCGATCGGAAGGGCGCCCGGGCCGTAGGCTTTCGCAGCGACGACCGCCGGAACGAACAGGTGCCGGGGGACATCACGCATCGCCTGGAGGACTCGTTCGTCGGTGACGCCCCTGGCCGCCACGTATCGTTCGACCATGAGCGCACGCTGGTGCGCAAAACCGCGTTCCTGCGGATCAGTTGCGGGGCGCGAAGTTGCCAAGCGTCTCCTCTAGCACCTTCAGCTTCGGGATCGAGTCGTGATGTGTCAGGTCGAGGTGGAGGGGAGTGATGGAGATGAACCCATGCTGGACCGCTTCGAAATCCGTTCCCTGACCTTCGCGCCAGAGTGGCGGCTCGCCGCCGATCCAGTAGTACTTCCTTCCGCGGGGGTCGAGACGTTCGATGACTCCCTCCGAGTAGATCCGCTGGCCGAGCCGGGTGATCCGGACGCCGAGGAACTCGCTGACCGGGAAGTTCACGTTGAGGATGATGTGCGGGTCGTGGTGCTCGTCCAGCACGAGGCGGGTCAGCTCGGCGGCAAAGGTTGCGCAGGGATCGAACGAGAATCCCTCGCCGACGAGGGCCGAGAACGCGATCGAAGGGATGTTGAGCAGGCTCCCCTCGAAGGCCGCCGAGATGGTGCCCGAGTACGTGACGTCGTCGCCCAGGTTCGGGCCGAAGTTGATCCCCGAGACGATGATGTCGGGACGCTGATCGCGCAGCAGCTTGAGGACCGCGAGGTTGACGCAGTCGGTCGGTGTGCCGTCGACGATGTACTCGTTCTCCTGGATCTGCAGGAGCCGGAGGGGGCGGTTGAGGGTGAGAGCATGCGACGCCGCGCTCTGCTCGCGATCGGGGGCGACGATGATGACTTCGCCGACGTGCCGGAGAGCGTCCGCGAGCTTTCGGAGACCCTCGCTGTAGATGCCGTCGTCGTTGGTGACGAGAATGCGGGCCATTCGACGCCATCGTAGCAGAGCACGCCGTCGCGCAGGCGAGCTCGCCGACCTCACTCCGCCGGAGCTGTTGAGGTGGCCGCCGGACGCGTCTCCTCGAGCGTTCGCAGCCGCTTGTGGAGGTTCATCATCATGAGCACGAAGATGATGAGCATCAGCAGTCCCACGATTCGTGCTCCCCAGCGCAGCATCAGGCGTACCTCCCGCAGTGACGCGAGGCCCACTCGATCGCGTATCGCATCGGCTCGGCGTCGGCGATCCCTTTTCCGGCAATGTCGAATGCGGTTCCGTGGTCGACGGACACGCGAAGGTAGGGGAGCCCGATCGTCACGTTGACGGAGCGCTCGAACTCGGTCGTCTTGACGGCGATGAGCCCCTGGTCGTGGTACATCGCCATCACCACGTCGCACGAGCCCCGGCGTGCGCCGAGGAACACGGTGTCGGGCGCGTGCGGCCCGGTGATGTTCACCCCCGCAGCGGCGGCCTCTGCGATGCCCCGCGCGATCTCGAGCTCCTCATCGCCGAACTTCCCTCCCTCGCCGGCGTGAGGGTTCACCCCCGCGACGGCGATCCGGGGCCGCTCTCCGTAGAGGCGGAAGTACTCGCGCGAGGTCAGCTGCGCGAGAGCGGCGACCGATTCCGCGTCGATCGCGTCGATCGCTTTCCGCAGAGAGAGGTGCACCGTCAGCAACACCGTGCGGATCGTCGGCGAATCGAAGTACATCGCGTAGTCATGGCCGTAGCGGATCCGTCCAGCCCGTTCCGCCAGGAGCTCGGTATGGCCCGGGAAGGGAGAGCCGGCGAGAGCGATCGCCTGCTTGTGGATGGGGGCGGTGACGAGGGCGGAGCACTCGCCGGCAGCGATGGCCGCAACAGCCGCATCGATCGAGGCGAGTGCGATCCTCCCTGCGTCGGCGGAGATCCTGCCGGGCTCGACGGAGTCCGCGACGTCGCCCGTCTCGATGAATCGGACCCTCTCGGGAATCGGCCCTGCGGCCGCGGCGTGACGCCGGCTGCCGAACAGAACGGCGGGATAGGGAACGCCTGCGAGCGCTTTCAGGACGACCTCGGCGCCGATGCCGGCAGGGTCGCCGAGAGTGATCGCGAGCGGCTTCACCCGCTCATTCTATGTGGTGGGACCGGCCTCTTCCGCTTTGAAGAGGTACTTGATCCAGTGCTTCTGGATGAGGAGGTTCGGTGCGCCCTCGCGGTTCACCTTCAGGCAGTTGCGGTCGTACCACTCGATCCATCCGCGGATCTGCTCGCCGTCGGTCAGAACGATGACCATCGGCGTCCTCGCATTCATCTGCTTGAGGTAGTAGAAACTCTCGGCGTTCGTGGCCTCGGGCGGCGACGCCTTCAGCGGGCGGACGGGCGCGTTGCCGTTGCCGTTTCCGTTGCCATTTCTCCGCTTGAAATCCGGCACGTCCCGGAACTTCCTGCCGTTGGTCTGGCGGTCAAAGTCACGCGGTCTGCTCGCGATGGGCATGCCTTCCTCCGTGAAGTGCTTCAGTTCCCGAGAAATGTCGAGGTGTGCGTCGTGACCGCCCGAGGTTGCGAAGGGCATGCCCGCCCCGGTGCCGTGGTTGCGGGCGCCCCTGCCTTTCCCTAGAATTGCGCCCCGGCCAGACGCCGCCCCGCGGCTTTCTTCGGTCCTCTCGAAGTCGACATCCACCATCCAGTACTTGGAGGTCTTCCCTTGAACTCCGTCGTCTGCATTTCCCATGTCCCTGACACCGAGTCGCGCATCAAGATCGCCGCCGATGGCCGGAAGATCGACGAAGCCGGCCTGAAGTTCATCGTGTCGCCCTACGATGAATACGCGCTCGAAGAAGCGATCCGACTGAAGGAAGCGAAGGGCGGCGACGTTACGGTCGTGACGTTCGGCCCGGACCGCGCGCAGCAGGCGCTGCGCGAGGCGCTCGCGCGCGGCGCGACGAAGGCGATCCACGTGAAGGGCGAGTCCGGTGATGCCGACTCGCTCGGCGTTGCGAAGGTGCTCGCCGCCGCGATCAAGACCATCGAGCACGACGTCGTTTTCCTGGGCAAACAGGGCGTCGGAACGGACAACGGCCTCGTAGGCCCGATGCTCGCCGAACTGCTCGGATATCCGCAGGTTCACGTCGTGACCGAGCTCGAAGTGGGCGACGGCAAGCTGACCGCGCACCGTGAGATCGAAGGGGCCGAAGAAGTCATCGAGTGTCCGACCCCGGCGGTCATCACCGCCCAGAAGGGGCTCAATGAGCCGCGCTATGCATCGCTGAAGGGAATCATGGCGGCGAAGAAGATCGCGATCGACTGCAAGTCGGTCGCCGACCTCGGCCTGGCCGATGCCGACATCTTCAACCAGCGGGTGGTCACTGTCTCGATCGAGATGCCACCCGAGAAGAGCGGCGGGCGCAAGATCGACGGCGCTGATGCTGCTGCCGCTGCCCAGGAAATCCTCAAGTTCATCCGCGAAGAAGCGAAGTCCCTCTAGGAGACGAAGATGCCGGGAGTTCTTGTTTACTGTGAATCGTCAGAGGGGAAGCTCAAGAAGGCCTCCCGTGAAGCGTTGACCGTCGGCCGAAAGCTCGCAGCTTCGACCGGAGGGGAACTGCTCGCCTTCGGAACCGATGCCGCCGTTGCCGCGGAAGCGGGGCGCTACGGAGCGGCGAAAGTCTACGTGGCCGATGCCGGCCCCTACCTCACGGAAGTCCATGCGACGGCGCTCGCGCAGGTCGTCGCAGACGTCAAGCCGCAGGTCCTGCTGTTCGGCGGCACGTCGAATGGCCGCGACCTCGCGCCGCGCGTTGCTGCACGGTTGAACGTCGGTGTCGCGTCCGACGTCGACAGGCTCGACTGGACCGACGGCAAGCTCCGCGGTCGCCGGCCGGTGTACGCGGGCCGCGCATTCGCCACCGTCGACATCACGGGGGTGCCTGCGATCGCCACGACCCGTCCGAATGCGTTCCCAGGAGAAGAGGGGGGCGCCGGTGCGGCCGAAGTCGTGAAGGTGACCGTGGCTGCGGGCGACAGCCGAGCACGCCTCGTCGAGACGAGAAAGCCGGAAGCCGGTGAGGTCCCTCTCACCGAGGCCGACATCATCGTGTCGGGTGGCAGGGGACTGAAGGAAGCGAACAACTTCTCGCTCATTCGAGAGCTGGCGGAAGCACTGGGGGGAGCCGTCGGCGCGTCCCGCGCGACGGTCGATGCCGGCTGGATTGACCACCAGCATCAGGTTGGCCAGACCGGTCGTGTCGTAAGCCCGAATCTCTACATCGCGGCCGGCATATCGGGGGCGATCCAGCACCTGGCAGGCATGTCGTCCTCGAAGCACATCGTCGCGATCAACAAGGACGCGGAAGCGCCGATCTTCCGGATCGCCGACCTCGGGATCGTCGGTGATCTCTTCCAGATCCTTCCTGCCATCACCGAGGAAGTGAAGAAGGCGAAAGCCCACTGACACCGCCGCATCGAACGCAAAAAGGCCGGCGATGAGCCGGCCTTTTTCCTTAACGGGAGAGTGTCGGCACGGGGACTAAGGCCGCGCGCTCGTCCCGAGGGTGGAGGTTGGACGATCTGGCGAAGCGTACGTTGGCGTGCTCGTGACGAGCGAGCCGTTCAGTGCGTAACCAGCACCGAGGGATGCCGGGATCAGCATGTTCTCGTCGCTGCTGCCGCAGCTGATCCGCAACATGATCGTGTGGCGGGCCCAGGTCGTGGTGCATTGGTCGCTGACGCGGGACCGATAGATCCGGGAGCTCCGGGCGCTGATCCGCTGGCCATCCAGAAGCACGAAGAAGTACTCGATCTCGTCTCCGGTATCGAACTTCGGCATCGTGACGCGTGAGAGCGGACCCTCGTTGATTCCCTCGACCGAGCACCAGTCGGTGGTGTTCGTGCGGCGGAAGTAGCAGCGGAGATTGCCCTCTTCCGCGATGCGCATCTGGAGGACCGCCATCTCGCCGCCCCTGATGCAGCCGACGGGGGTATGAGCAATCGGTTCCTGGGCGACGGCGCTGATCGGAAGCAGTACCAGGAACACGGCGGTGAATGCGAGCAGGCGTCTCATCGAATCTCCGTATTCTAGGGCAACCGGCTGCCAGCTTCGATCATGCCTCGGTAGATCGCGAGCTCACGCGACGGCGGGAGTTTTGGCAGCACGCGGTCGAGCAGTTCCCGCGCGGTTTGGCGCTCACCCATCTCGTAACGGTTGACCGCCTCGAGGAACACGTGGTGCTCGTCGCCATCGGCCCACGGTCTAGCGCGCCCATATGCCTCCGACGACTCGCCCCAGGCGCCGACCCGGTTGAGTCCTTCAGCGACCGCCAGGAGATCGTTGCGCTGAAGGTCCCGTTCACTCGTGAGAGCGAGCAGAGCCTGCCGCGCCTCGCTCCGCTGGCCCCCATCGATCAGGCGGAGAGCCGTGGCAATGCGGGGTCCGAACTCAGGCTTCTGAATGGGTGCTCTGGAGGGGGCGACGACGGTCTCGGGCTGAGCGTAAACGGGGGCAGGGGCGGAAACCCGCTGCGGAGCAGGCTTAGTCGGGGGTGCCGGCACCTCGGATTGCTGCGGAGCAGGCTTAGTCGGGGGTGCCGGCACCTCGGACTGCTGCGGAGCGGGCTTGGCCGGCGGTGCCGGAGCATCGGCGCCCAGTGCGGATTCCTTGGAGTTGCTTGCGACCATGGCCACTTCGCGCGGGGCTGAGCGACGGAACGAAGGGATGGAGGCCAGATACTCGGGGTCCGCAGCCGAGGCTGCCACCTTTTCGAACTCTGCGCGGACTTCCGACGGGACGTCGAGCGTGGCGAACGCCTCGGAAATCCGCTCCGCCTGCAGGAACTTGACGGCCGCGATCCGGGCGTCGTCGTGACGCGCGAGACGCTCGTTGACGACCGCGAGGTACATCTGCGCCTTCTGGTAGGTGGGGAGATCGTTGAGCAGGCCGAAGGCGGCGACTTTCAGCTCGCGCCCGGCCTCGACGTCTCGTCCCTGGTGGGCGCTTGCGATCCCGCGCTGGAGCATCTGCGCATAAAACGGATGCGGCGCCGCCTGCGCGGCAGTAGCCACGCACAGCAGAAGGCCCAGTAAGACGGCTCGTGCGCGCATCATCGTCTGAACTCGAGGAACGATCTGAGACGTCGCAATAGTCCGCGATCCGGAAGGGCGCGGGGACCAGGAACGAAGGGAAGTGGTCGGTTTTCAACGACAGCCAGGGGGTTCTTCAGCGTCAGCGCTTCAGCGGTCTCGTCCCCCGCTATCTGGCGCAGTCGCTCGAACGAGTCGCGCATCAACGGCCGGCGGTTGCGGAGGTTGTGGGCGTCGGTCGCAACGAAGTGCACGAGGCCCTCGCGGACCCACGACTCGGCGGCGCGGCGCGGGCCGTCTCCGAACTGGCCGAGCAGACTGCCAGCTGTGATCTGCGTGCGTGCACCGAACGCGACGAGGGTCGACAGCAGCTCCGGATGGGCAGCAAAGACGGCATTTCGTTCGGGATGAGCGACGATCGGCACCCGGTGTGACAGCTGGAGCTGGTGCAAGGGAATCTCGACGTGAGGCGGAACCGAGTCAGTGGCGAACTCGATGAGAACGTAGCGGCTTCCCGCAAGCGGTTCGGCCAGACCCTGACCGAGGAGGTCCTCGAGGTCGTGCGAGAAGAAACACTCCGCGCCGAGAAGCAGGCGGGGAGCGTCGCCGAGCTCAGACCTCAGTTCGGCCAGACGTTGCGCGAGCTCCGCGGTCGTGCAGGGCTTCCATCGGCCGCGCAGCATGTGCGGTGTGGCCACGATCGTATCGATTCCGTCGTCGAGAGCCATTCGGCACATCGCGACTGCCTCCCGCAGATCGTGCGGGCCGTCGTCAACGCCGGGTATGCAGTGATGGTGGATGTCGATCACCGCTTTCTTCAGACAGTCTTCCGGGCGGGCGGCTGCTGCTCAGGCGCCCCCTCGGATTGGTAGTAGTCGTAGTAGCTGTTGCGATAGCTGTACCCGTACTGGCGGACGTCCAGGTTGTTCAGCACCGCGCCGAGGACGGTGATGTTGTTGCTGTTCAGTCGCTCGGCCGCGCGCTGAATGAGGTCGCGGGCGGTCTCGCCTCCGTGCACGCACAGGACCAGGCCGTCAGCCGAGGCTGCGAGCACGACGGCATCGGTCACCGCCATGACTGGAGGAGAGTCGAAGATGACGAATGCGTACTCGGAACGGACCTTCTCGATCATCTGGACCATCCGTTCCGACCCGAGAAGTTCCGACGGGTTGGGTGGGATCGGCCCCGAGAGGATGACCGAGAGGTTTGGTACGTCGGTCTGCTGCGTGACGTTTTCCAGCGACTCGTGGGTGACGAGGTGATTCACCAGGCCGACCTCGTCCTTCCCGGTGAAGACTTTCTGGAGCCTCGGCCGGCGGAGGTCGGCATCGATCAGGAGAACGGGCTTGCCGAGCTGCGCCAGGACGACCGCCAGGTTGGCTGCAGTCGTCGTCTTCCCCTCACGAGCGACGGAAGAGCTGATGACGATGACGGTAGGCGATTTGGCCGACGAAAGGAGCAGGGAGGTCCGGAACGCCCGGTAGGCCTCGGCGATCGGTGAGCGGCTGTCGTTGTGTGGGATCAACTCGACCTGGGGCGTGGGACTGGCGTCCGGGTCGATGGCGCGGAGGCGGTTGCGGGCGCGACCGTACGTGGTGGTGTTGCCGTACGAGTCCCCGATCGAAGACGCCGAAGGAATGACGCCGAGTGAGGCGAATCCGGTGATCTGCTCCATCTGCTCCGGCGTCTTGACCGAACGGTCCATGTACTCGAGGAAAAAGACCGTGGCGAGTCCGAGCGCGAGTCCGAGCGGGAACGCGTTCTTGAGGTTCTTTTTCATCGAGTCGTTCGCGCGGCCGCCGGGCAGTTCGGCGTGCTCGATCCAGTGGACGTTGGAGTTGGACGAGCCGCGCATCCGTGCGGCGATCTCGGTCTCTGCGAGCTGCTTCTGCAGGGTGGCGAGGAGCGCCTGCTTGTTCTCGGCGGCCATCCGGAGGTCGACATACCCGGCGATGTTCTCGTTGGTCCGCTGCGTGCGGACCTTCTGCTGATCGAAGGCTCCCCGGAGCTGACCTTCTTTGCTGGAAGCGGCGCTTGCGTCGAGCCGGGCGCTCTCTTTGGCCCGCTCGTAGGCATCACGAACCGCCGAATCGCGCGCGGAGCGGGCTTTCTCGATCTGCTGCGTGAGCTGCTGCATGATCGGGTGTGCCGGACGGTAGGTCGCCAGATTGGACTGGTACTCGCGCTGGTACCTCGAGAGATCGTCGTTCAGCCGCGCGACCGTCCCGTCGTTGGCAACGGCGGTGGCGGGGGCGGTGCGGAGCAGCGCTTCGTACGCCGATTGCTTCTGCGCCCGGTCGGCCTGGGCGCTCCCGAGCTCAGTATTCAGCTGACTCAAGCGCTGGACCGTCATCGTGTCGAGGTCGCCCGTGACCGCGATGAGGTCGTTGCTCTCGCCGTACTGCTGGAGGGCCTTCCGGCTCTCGTCGAGATCCAGCTGGATCGCCGCGATTTTCCGCGTGAGAAACTCGCTCGCCTGAGTCACGCTGTCGATCTTCTTCGCGGTGCTCATCCCGATGTACGAATTTCCCCAGGCTTCGGCGACCTTCTGCGCGAGACGTGGGCTCGCCGCGACGCAGCTGATGTCGACGAGCGAGGTGCTGGGAACCGGGCTGACATTGATCCATCCGACCAGTCCGCCAGCCATCCCGTCGCGGATCTGCTTGATCTCTGCGGGCGTCTTACCGGCGATTCCTGCGGGGTAGAACTCAGGATCGCTGAGGAGGTTGTGATCCTCGATCACCCTCTGAGCCAGACCCTTGCTTCGGAGCAGGATGTACTGCGTCTGCATGAACTCCTGCTCGGAGGCTGCGATCCCGAAGAGGTCCTCGATCGTGATCTGGTTGGGGTTCTCCCGCTCGATCTGAATCCGGATCTTCGACGTGTAGACGGGTCTGTCGAGGTAGCTCGCCCCCCAGGTCGCAGCCAGCACCACCGTCACGATCGAGACGATGACCATCCACCGCTTCCTGACGACGTGCCAGTAATGCGACAGATGCACCTCGGAGGCCGGGCTCTTCAGGTCCATGGCAGGTCCGCCGGGAGGCTAGAAGAGGCTCTCGGCGATGAAGACGGTGTCATTGTCGTTGAGGACGACATCCTGGCGCTTGCCGCGGATCACGTCGCGGTAGTTGACGGAAATCGTCTGCTCCTTGCCGTCCACGAACCGCTTGATCACGACGTTCCGCCCCGCGCGATCCGTGGGACCGCCCGATTCAGCCAGAAGCTGAAGCAGCGTCGGCGGCTGGGACCGGCGGAACTGCTTCTTGCCGGGACTCATCACCTCGCCCATGACGAACACGATCATGGGGCTGTCCACCGGTACGTTGATCAGGTCGTTCGGAGCGAGCGGCACGTTGAGGTCGGGATTCCCGTTTTCCATCAGGTCCCGGATGTCGACCGTCAGCTGCTCGGTCATCCCATTCCGTCCCGTGCGGAGGATGTACAACTCCCTTCCATAACCCTGCGACAGGCCGCCGACCTGCGTGATCGCCTGGATCAGCGTCATGTTGCTGCTCACGCCGATCGTCCCCGGCCGCATCACCGCGCCGATCACCGAGATCGGCTGGCTGCCGAACTGGACCACCTGAACCGCGACCGTCGCTTTGGTGATGTACGTCTCTTCGAGGACCGCCTTGAGCCTGGCTTCAATCTGCGTCTGGGTCAGACCGGAAACGTCGAGTTTGCCGACCACGTTGAGGACGATCCTGCCGTCGTCGGCGACGGTCGCGCGACCGCCGATCGTCGGGTCTTCGAGCACCTTCACGTCGAGGACGTCTCGCGGCCCGATCGGAGTCTCGGCCGAATATCCGACCACCGGCTGCTGAGCCAGCACCGGAACCGAGACGAGCAGGACCGTGATGAGGATAGTACCGAGCTTCATTCGCCCCTCTGCAAGCAGAGAACACCCATCGCACACCGTGGATGCTCCTCTGCCTGTTTCTATGCAACCATTTAGACCCTGGTTCGTGAGGGGCACGTTCGTGCCACGTCACTGGGCCGTTAAAAACGTGTCGCTCAGTTATTTTATGTCACAAGCTGAGTGAAAGGTTCAGGACCCATCGAATCTCGGACTCGCTGTCGCCCAGCGTGGAGGTTCGTCGGTAGGGACCGACATCGAAGCCGCCGCTCAGTTTCCAGCGTGAGTACCGAAACCCAACCGTGGCGAAGGTGATCTCGTCTTCACGCCTGATCCCGCGGACTTCGACCGGATAGTCGTCGCGCTCGCCCGTGAATCTGGCTCCAAGGCTGAGGCGGGTCGTCGCCGAGTACGACAGCTGGGCATTGACCCGATCGGCAACGTAGTAGTTGTTCGCTTCCATGATGCTGAGGCCCAGGTCGCGAGCGTATCCCGCGTTCGCACCCCAGCGGCCGAAGCCACGGCCAACGGACACGTTGCCGGTCACGGCGGAGTAGTCCTGCTGCGATGCGTCGCGGTGAGTCAACGTGGTGGGGCCCGCTTCGGCCGAGACGTCGTACCTCGAGCCCCGATAGTGCAGGCCGGGCAGGACCCGGAGCCGGGTGGAGTCCTTGACCGAAGCCTTGGTGAACTCGTACTCGGTTGCGTCGACCGTGAGCTGCAATGACGTCAGCGGAAAAGTCTTGTGGTGCAGGGTGGCTCGGGCATTCAGCTCTTCGCGAGACAGGAGGTCGATCGGCACGGCTTCCGGCTGATAGCGGCTTCCACCGGGGTAGCTGAATTCCCTCCTGTCGCCTCCCAGCGCGAGTGAGGTGCGACTGGAGAACTTGATGTCGCCGTCCGCACCGAACCCTGTTTCCTTGACCGTCGCCATCCGGTAGAAGTCGGCCGGCTGGGGCCGGAGTCTGTCGGAGCCGAGCACGAAGAAGTTCACGTACGCGTGGTTCAGCAGCAGGTGACCGTCTGCATTCACCTCGTAGTCGAACTGCCCGTTGTCTTTGTTCCCGTAGAAGAAGCTGTAGGCCGGAATTCCTTCGAGAGTGAAGATGAGCTTCTTGTGCGGGACGAAGAACAGCTTCTGCGGGGCGGCAACTGACAGGCTGACGCCTAGGCCACCGTTGTCCGTGGGCAGGCTGTAGTCGTAATTGACTCCGACGTCGGAGACCTGAAACCGCGAGAGAAGGTAGAAGGGGCCAAAACGCAGGTTGGCGCTCTGAATCTCCGACGCCAGGTTCTTGATCTGGGAGAGCGAAGGGTCCCGGTCGCGACTTCGGGACTGTGCGGCGGCGGGTTCGGGAAGGGTCAGCGCAACCAGAAGCGTCACCAGACACGGGATGCTCAGTAAGCGCACCACTCCCCCCCGACGACTTTTGTCAATAATCAGAGGAAAGTTTAGCACAGCGTCATTGAAGGGCATCCCGGTTACGCGGTAGTTACAATCACATCTCCAATGCGCTCCGGATGGACCGCGCGGCTCGACTTCGTCGCTCTGATCGCGCTCTTCGCGTGGATCCTCTGGATTCCGCTGCCCTTCGGTTCGAACGTGCCGGGCGCGTGGGTTCCGTTGCTCGCCGTGCCGTTCGCCGTCTGTGCGGTGGCGGCGATCTGCAGGCTCGTCGTGCATGCGTCCGGATTCGGTCCAGTGACCCGAGCGTGGACGTGCTGGACTGCAGGCGCGGGGGCGTTGATTCTCTTTGGCGTCGCCCAACTCCTTCCGCTGCCGCCCGGCCTGCTCCGATTCGCCAGCTGGCAATCGCACGACCTCTGGGTCACGGCTGCGAGAGTCGGGCACACGTTCGGCGTCGACATGCCGCGCTGGTTTCCGATCACCGTCGATCCAACCGCCACGTCGGCCGAAGTCCTGCGGATCGCAGGGCTCGCCGCGGCGTTCATCGCGGCTTCTCTCCTCGTGCGCGGTGAGGCGCGGCGGGTTTCTCTCGCCGCGGTCCTGTGTGTCTCGGCGGTCTTTCAGGTCGGCTACGGCGTTCGCGAGGTTGCCCTGCAACGGTACGAGATCTGGGGATGGCGCAACGTGCTCGTGAACTACAGGGTGACCGGGACGTTCGTGAACCCGAACCATTTCGCGCACTACCTCTCCATCGCCCTGCCGATGGCTCTTTTTCTGATTGCCGTCGCGTGGAGGCGATCGGGAACAGGGTCCGCGTCGTTGAAGCGCCGAATGATGACCCTCGTCGAAAGGCACTCTCTCTGGGTGGGGCTGTCGGTTCTTGCTGCGTTGGCGATCGTCGCAGCGGTGCTTCTGTCTCGATCGCGCGGCAGCGCAGTAGCCCTGGCGGTTGCACTCGCGGCGACCATGGCATTGCTGTCGCGACGAGTCGGCGCGCGGATCGCCTATGCGGGCGTTGCCGGTGCGATGCTGGTGCTGGTTCTCGTTCTCTACCTCGGGGGTGGGCGCACGGTCGACCGATTCCGACCGACTCCCGGCGACCAGTCGTTCGGTGGCAGGCGCGCGGGAGTGATCGCCGCGTTCGGCGTCTGGCAGCGATTCCCGTTGTTCGGCAGCGGGCTCGGGACCTTCCAGTCGGTCGTGACGATGGCGCAGGAGGAGAACGAGATCCTCTATCACCGTGCTCACAACGACTACGCGGAGCTCGTGGCGACTGCGGGGGCAGTCGGCGCCCTCCCTCCGCTGACGCTGCTGATCGTTGGAATCCGCGCCATGGTCCTGATGACCGTGGGCAGGCAGGCCTCGCAGATTTCCTGGAAACGACGGGCTTTTCAGATCGCTGCGTTGACCAGCCTGCTCACCGCCATGGTCCACGCTCTCTTCGACTTCAACTTCTTCATCCCGGCGAATCCAGCCACGCTGGCGGTGATCCTGGGAGCGGCCGCCGCACCCCTGACCTACGACACGCGCAGCCGCCGCTGAACACCGGTCCGCGTGTGGGGGTTGACGAGCAGGATCTCGATGCGGTGACGGCCACGGCCCGACAGCGGGATCGAAAGCTGAGCGTGACTTCTGACCGCTGTCTCCTGGACGAGGCGATCGTCGACGTAGATCTCGACATACGGAGGGATCTCGTCGGATTGAACGACCGACAGGCGCACGGGAAGTGACTCGCCTTCCGCGTAGCCTTCCCAGCTCACCATTCCGCAGAGCTCATCTTTCCCGCACGTGCCTCGCCACTCGACCGGCTCGCTGCCGAGCGTGCGCAGGTCCGAGCGGTAGGCCCGCGCTGAAGCACTGCGTCCCAGTAACTCGGCGGTCGTGGCCGCGGTCCGCAGCAGCGACGGCGTCAACCCACCGCCAGTCGCTTTGTTGAGGTAGGTGTCTGCGGCTTCGGCACGTCGGCGCCGCGCCTCGAGCTCGGCTCGGTGCAGAAAGTAGTCGATCCAGACGGGACTGCGCGGGTCGGCTTCGGCGACCTCGATGCGCGTCGCAATGTCGTCCCGTCCGGCGAACAGGGCCAGTCTGGCGCGGAGTGTCGGGGGATAGGACGGTTCACCGACCATCTTTCTCAACGCCACGCCGGCCGCGACCTCGTGGCGAAGCACATACTCGGCGACGGGCTGAGGCAGCGGCTCGGATCCCGCCGCGGACGCGTCCCGTCCGTAGGAGGCGAGCGCGAGTTGAACCATCTCGTGATCGTCCCGCCGGAGCGGACTCGGAACGAGGCGCATCAGCTCTGCAGTCTTTCCCTGCTTCGCGACCTCCGTCGCTCTCTGCAATAGAAGGCGACGCTCCTGCTGGCGGAGGTCACGATAGTGGTCGAACAGTCCGTTCTCGACCGCCGTCTTCTTCAGGGATGCGGTCGCCATCGAAGAGCGTGGACTGATGCGTCGCAGCGTCGCAAGGTCGCGCGTCAGTTGCCAGAGCGGCTCGTACAGCCACTTGAAGACTTCGGGATCCTCGAGCAGGGGCTTCGCTGCCATCAGGACCCGCTCGCGGTCGCCCGCCCCGAGTTCGTACCAGTGAAAGAGGCCCGCCCGAACGAATGCGGCGTCGGCGTTGGTCCGGTGGGGGGCCAGACGCTTTCCGAGCGCATGGAGCTCTCTCCACGTGGCCAGGCGGTCAGGGGAAGCGCTGTCGAGTGAGATCTCCGTCAGCCGCGCGGCGACGAGCCAGTCCGCCGGATGGTGGCCGAGCCACTTCGCCAGTGCCGGCGGATCGTCTTCGCCAGGGCCCCCAGCCGTCTGCTGGCGGACGAGCAGCGTTGCCAGGAGCGCACACGATGCGCCCAGCGCGATGGCCCAGAGGAGAAGGCGGTCCCGAGTCATGACAGCCGTTCCAGCAGGCGGTTCCACGCCTCGAGTGCGTGCGAGCGGTCGTAACGCGATTCGTACAGCGCACGGCCTCGCTCGCCCATCTCCCGACAGCGGTCGCCATCTCGTGCGAGCTCATCGATCGCAGCTGCCAGCCCCGCCGCGTCGCCGGAGCTCACGACCATGCCGCAGCCGTGCGAATCGATGATGCCGGCGACCTCCCCATCGGGATCGCCGATGAAGATCACCGGCCGAGCCACCGCGAGGACCCCGTAGAACTTGCTCGGGAGGATGAGCCCCTCGAGTCTGCGATCGACCGAGACGATGTGCACGTCCGCCGAAGAGAGGCTCTCCGCGAGCCGCTCTACCGGCTGGTACGGTTTGAATGTGACCCGCCGGTCCGCAGTCTCACGCATTACCTGCATTCCGGCTCCCGCGCCGACGAAGAGAAACTGCGTCTCGGCATCCCTGACCATGCCGATCGCTCCGGCGATCGTCGCGGCGTCGTGGGCGCGCCCCAGGTTCCCCGAGTATCCGACGACGAACCCGTCATCGAGGCCCCACTCGCGTCGGAGGGAGTTCGTGGCCCGATCGACCGGACGAAGGACGCCGGGCGCCCAGTTCTCGCGAACGATTGCGCGCGGCATGCGCAGGGACATGCGCTCGGAGATTGCGACATTCGCGCCGGCCTGCCGGAGTGACCAGTCGCGAAGGGAACGCAGGACCTTAGGGATGCGCATGCCGAGCGCGATCGCGACGTCGGGGAACAGATCCTGAACCCAGTTGATGAGTCGCGCGCGCCGGATCCGCGCCGCGGCCGCGGCGACGACCGAGATCAGCGGCGGGTCCGTCATCGCGATGACCATGTCGCCGGGATTCGTGTTCGCGAGGATTGCGAAGAACGCACTGGCGTAGAACGTCGCGTAGTCGATCGCGCGGCCGAGCAGGTTGTGCCGTCCGAAGCGGGTGGTCCAGATCCGGACGATCCTGACGCCGCGCACGTTCTTCGCCTCGTCGATGCGAGATGCATCTTCGTAGAGGAGCCGCCCCGTGATCGCAATGACCTCCCATCCGGTCCCTGCCAGGTGAAACGCAAGGTCCGACGCCATCTGACTTGTTGCAGAATGGTCGGGATGGAAGAAGCGATTGACCAGCACGACGCGTCGCATGCGGTGAGGCCATTATGATCATCCTCGGCGTCAACGCGCACCACGCCGACGCGTCGGCATGCATCGTCGCCGACGGCAAGCTCGTCGCGGCGGCAGAGGAAGAGCGCTTCCGCAGAGTCAAGCACTGGGCCGGCTTTCCGACGGCCGCGATCCGCTACTGCCTTTCCGAGGCCGGGGTCGAGATCAACCAGGTCGATCGGATTGCGGTGAACCGCGATCCGAATGCACGGCTCTGGCAGCGGCTCAGGTTCATGATCGCGAACCGCCCGTCGCTCGGAGCCATCCGGCGGCGTCTCGAGAACCGGGCGAAGGTGCGCGATCTCGAGGACGAGTTCGTCGAGACGTTCCGGCTGGATTCACTGAAGCCGAAGATCCACCACGTCGAGCACCACCGAGCGCATCTCGCGTCCGCGGCCTTCGTGGCTCCCTTCGAGAACTCGGCGATCCTGTCGGTCGACGGCTTCGGCGACTTCGTGAGCTCCATGTGGGGCGTCGCCCGCGGCAACCACATCGAGGTCCTCGGTGAGATCGGATTCCCTCACTCACTCGGCATCTTCTACACGGCGATGACGCAGTACCTCGGCTTTCCACATTACGGCGACGAGTACAAGGTCATGGGCCTCGCGCCGTACGGAACTCCGAAGTACCTCGCGGAAATGCGACGCATCGTGCACGTTTCGGACGGCGGGTTTCGGCTCGACGTCGACTTCTTCACGCACCACAGCACCGGCCTCGACATGGTGTGGCAGGGCGGTTCGCCCGTGATTGGTCCGGTCTACTCGGAGAAACTGATCGAACTGCTCGGTCCCATGCGATCGCCGCAGGATCCGGTCGATCAACGGCACAAGGACCTCGCCGCGTCGATGCAGGCGATGTTCGAAGAGGCGTATTTCGAGCTCGCGAACCAGCTCCACCAGAAGACGCAGCTTCCCGCGCTGACGCTCGCGGGAGGCTGCGGTTACAACAGTGTGGCCAACGGTCTCGTGTTCCAGCGTTCGCCGTTCCGCGACCTGTACGTTCAGGCTGCGGCAGGCGATGCCGGCGGGGCGATCGGCGCTGCGTACTGGGTGTGGAACAAGGAACTGCGCCACCCGCGTGGGTTCGTCATGGACCACGCGTACCTCGGGCCGCAGTACGACGCTGCCGACGTCGACCGCGCAGTCATCGC
>JBAQWH010000443.1:0-6173 GCA_049298815.1 Thermoanaerobaculia bacterium
GGTCTCCTCCTGCTCCACCACATCGATGTCGTACCGGCGGACGGGAGTGCGTGGAAGAGCCCGCCGTTCGCCGCCGAGATCCTCATGAACGAGCTTTACGGCCGGGGCGCGGTCGACATGAAAGGGATCGGAATCACGCATCTCCTCGCGTTCATCGACGTGGCTCGCAGCGGGAAACAGCCAGCGCGCGACATCGCCCTGCTGGCGGTCTCCGACGAGGAATCGGGCGGGGCCAACGGGATGAGCCGTCTCATCGAGCAGCGGCCCGATCTCTTCGACGGCATCCGCTACGCGATCGGCGAAGGCGGCGTGACCGAGGTGACGCGGGAGAAGGTCAGCTACTTCGGCATCGAGATCGGAAATCTGCAATACGCCGAGGTGACCGTCCGGGCTCCATCGATCGAGGCCCTCCGCGCGGCCCGCTTCGAGATCGAGGGATGGAACGCGCGGCGCCAGGCGGATCGGATCACCCCCGAGGTACGCCGCTTCATGGCCGACATCGCACCGACCCGGCTCTCGTTCGGCGACGAGCTCGCCGACATCGACGGCGCGGTTGCCAGCGGCGCCTACTGGAAGCTCCCGCTCCCCTACCGGCTGCTGACCCAGAACGTGATCTGGATGGAGGGCGACCGCATCGAGGACGGCCGCGCACAGGCGAAAGGGGTGCTCCTGCTGCTTCCCGACGAGAACGCCGAGCGATGGGTCGGGCGGCTCGACGCGGCGATCCAACGCCATGGCGCGGGCGTCTCGGAAGTGATCTCTCTGGAACCGTCGACGCCGATGAGCCCGATCGACACGCCGCTGTTCGAGCTCATTGCCGACGAGGCGCGCCGGGAGTTCGACGGACGGACCGGCACGATGGTCCTCCACCGGCAGAGGAACGACTCCCGCTTTCTCCGTCGGCGGGGGATCGCGGCGTACGGGGTTCAGCCCTTCCCGGTCGACGCGTACCAGAGCGAGGCGCTTCACCGGGCGGACGAGAGGGCCCGGCTCGACTGGTTCATGCAGGGCGTCGGGATGATGCGGCGGGTGGTGTTCCGCTGGGCCTTCGAGACTGACATTTAGTGTCACCACCCCCTCCCCATTCTCGTCACAGCACCCCTTTTAAATCCATCACAAATGCACTTAAGTTATGTTTTTTGAGTGGTTTAGAGAATGGGTCCCACTGGTATCCCGCTTGCGCTAGAGGGATCTGTCGAAAGGAGAAGTTAATGACAAGGAAGCAGAAAGGTTTCACCCTCATCGAGCTGCTCATCGTCGTCGCGATCATCGGCATCCTCGCCGCCATCGCGATTCCGAACCTGCTGACCGCGATGCAGCGGTCGAAGCAGAAGAGGACCATGGCTGACATCCGCAGCATCGCGACCGCATGGGAAGCGCGCGCGACGGACGTCAACAAGTACAGCGCGGCGGGCTACACGTTCCCGACGGTCGACGTCACGGGTACTCTGTCGGGCATCCTGCAGCCGACGTACATCAAGGCCCTCCCGGCCAAGGATGGTTGGGAGAACAAGTTCGAGTTCGGCGTCGATTCGATCGGACAGGAGTACGGCATCAAGTCGTACGGCAAGAACGGTTCGGAAGACACTCTGACCGAAGGCGCGACGACCGACTTCGACTGCGACATCGTCTACTCGAACGGCAGCTTCGTGATGTATCCGGAAGGCATTCAGCAGCAGTAACGGTCCACACATGGACGGATCACGGGCGCCCTCCGGGGCGCCCGTTTTTTAGGCGCGGTAACGAATGCAGAGAGAGAAGAACGGATTCACGCTCATCGAGCTGCTGATCGTGGTGGCGATCATCGGTGTCATCGCGGCGATCGCGATCCCCAACCTGATCACCGCCATGAACCGCGCGCGCCAGAAACGGACGATGGCGGACATGCGGCAGATCGGCATGGCCTGGGAGTCGAGGTCGGTCGACATGGGGCGCTATGCGGCCGCAGGTCTCACGCTCGAGTGCGACGTGCCGGTCACGATGACCAACGCCAAGTCGCTGCTCGAGCCGACTTTCATCAACCCGATGCCCGAGCGCGACGGCTGGGAGAACGCGTTCGAGTTCGCCGTGAACGCGGGGGGATCGCAGTACCTCATCCGCTCGTACGGACGTCACGGTGTTCGTGACGAGGAAGTCGCCGGCGGCGGCAGTGCCGCCCTCGACTGCGACATCCTCTATTCCGGCGGCCAGTTTCTGCAGTATCCGGAGGGCGTGCAGTCGCAGTAAGAGTGGTCGGTGGTCGGTGGTCAGTGGTCAGTGGTCGGTGGTCAGTAGAGACGAAGGCGAGGGTTGAGGCTCTCGGGTCGTCTGTTCGACTTTCACCGACTCCTCATCACTGACCACTGACCACTGACCACCGACCACTGACCACTCCCCACTGACCACTCCCCACTGACTCCTCACGCTTCCATCTGACGGATCACCGTACTCATCGCCGCATAGAACCGCTCGTGATGCCCGAAGGCATCGCGGTAGATCTGCGGGAACTGCGGGAGGTCCTTCGCGGCGACGACGAGGTTGACGCCGTAGAGGAACGCGGCATTGCCGTCGAGGGTCTTGAGCCCGTCCGCGACGAGGATCAGGAACGTCCTCCGGCGGTCCGAGGGAGTCAGCGAGATCATCGGCTGCATCTGTTCGAGCGGAGGGGCCGTGAGCTGCTCGGGGCAGAGGAAGACGACGTGCGGCAGCTCCTGCATGAGGTACTCGCGCGCCTTCATGGCGTTGTCGTAGGCGACCGGTAGAAATCCGATGAGTTTGGCCGCCTGACGGACGGCGGGAGGGTTCGCGCCGACGATCAGCGCCTTCGCGCCGAACTCGTTCTCGTGCTCGTCCGGAACCGGCGGCTCGGCCTCGGGACTCGCGGCGGCAGGACCCGGAGCGGCCGGCGCAGCCCCGTTCTCCATCGTCCGGCGGTCGACGGTCAGCTTCGCCTTGCAGACGGGGCAGGGAAACGTCACCTCCCGCATCGGGAGCTTGGTCTCGTCGAGCGAGAGCGGTTTCTGGCAGTTCGTACAGGTGATCTTGATCATCGGCCTTACTCCAGCATCGACAGCATCGAGTCGCCTTCCGGCTCCTCCGCCGGGCCGGTCGGCTCGTCGGTGAGGCGGAGGGCGAGGTTGGTCGGGTTGCTTGCGTAGGCGAGCGCGGTCTCCTTCGAGATGATCCGCCCGTTCCAGAGCTTCTCGATCTCGTCGTCGAAGGTCTGCATGCCGTCGACGCTGCCGTCGTGCATGGCGTCGGTGAGCGAGCGGCCTTCGTTCTCCCCCTTCATCACGTAGTCGCGCGTCCTCATCGTCGACTTGAGGATCTCCATCGCCGCGATGCGTCCTCCGCCGACTTTCGGGAGGAGGCGTTGGGAGACGACGTAGCGGAACGACTGCGAGAAGCGCGTCCTGACCTGCGGCTCCTGGTCTTTCGGGAAGACGCCGACGATGCGGTCGACCGTCTTCGCCGCGTCGATCGTGTGCAGCGTGGAGAGAACGAGGTGCCCGGTCTCCGCCGCCTCCATCGCGATCTCGATCGTCTCGACGTCGCGCATCTCGCCGATCAGGATGACCTTCGGCGCCTGGCGCAGCGCGGCGCGCAGTGCGAGCGAGAACGACTTCGTGTCGGACCCGACCTCACGCTGGTTCACCGTCGACTTCTGGTGCCGGTGCATGTACTCGACCGGGTCCTCGATCGTGAGGATGTGGTACGCCTTGTCGGTGTTGATCTGGTTGATGATCGCGGCGAGCGTCGTCGACTTGCCCGAGCCGGTCGGCCCGGTCACCAGAACGATCCCGTTCTTCAGCGTTGCGACGTTGTAGAGCTCCTGCGGCATCTTCAGCGACTCGAGCGTCGGAATGCCGTCCGGAATGACGCGGAGCACGATCGCGTACGTCCCGCGCTGCGAAAAGATGTTGACGCGGAAACGCGTCTTCATCGGGATCGAGTACGACAGATCGGCCGAGCCGCTCTGCATCAGCGTCCGCGTGAGCTCGCGGTCGCCTCGCAGCATCGTCATCGCGATGATCTCGGTCTGGAACGGCGTGAGGCGCGGCAGCCCGGGAAAATTGACGCCGACCAGCTGCCCGTCGACCTCGACCTGCGGCGGCCGGCCGACCGAGAAGTTCAGGTCCGAGACCCGATCCGACATCTTCAGCATCGCGTCGAGAATCGCGTCGAGATTGAAGTTTTTCATGCTGACCCCTTGGAGCGAGGCAATTGTATGTCGAGCGGTCAGGACTGACGACCGCCCGACCGGGTTCGGCTCACCGCATCCGGGGGCTGACCCGGGTGACGGTTCCTCAGCCCTGTCCGACACGCCGAGGCTCCATCTCCGCGTTCCTCTGTTGTGGCCTCTGTGCCTCTGTGGTTTGTTCTTTGGTCGAGTGCACCACAGAGACACAGAGCACCAGAGGCGCCGGCGGTTCCGTCAGGCAATCGCTAGAATGCGCAGCGTGTACCTCGCCATCGATCTCGGCGGCCAGCGGATCGGCATCGCGGTGAGCGAGTCCGGGGTCGTCGCAACACCGCACTCGGTCGTCCGGAACGAAGGCGACGTCGTCGCGAAGCTCGCGAACCTCGCCGCGGAGCTCGGCGCCGAGACGATCGTCCTAGGACTCCCGCGCCGGACCCGGACGACCGCCGGCGAGCAGAAGTACCGTGAGCTCGCCGAGACCCTGCGGCAGAGAACGTGCAAACCGGTGATCCTCTGGGATGAGAGCCTCTCGACCGTCGAAGCTTCCGAGAAGCTTCGCGCGGCCGGCCGCAAGCGCCGGGACGCCCAACGCGAGATCGACATGCACGCCGCCGCCGTCATTCTCCAGTCGTACCTCGATGAACTCTCCAGGAGGACGCCATAGCACGCAGTAAGCGCCGGGGCTGCGGCAGAGTGCTTCAGCCGCTCTTCACGATCTTCATCTTCGCGCTGCTCCTCGGCGCCGCCGGCAGCTGGTTCCTCTGGCGCGCCCTGCGCACGCCCTTCAAGGGCTACACCGAGACGGTCAAGCGCGTCGAAGTCAAACGCGGTCAGCGAACCGCCGCGATCCTTCGCCACCTCCGCTCCCAGGGCGTCGTGCGCGACGAGTGGATCCCTCTGGTCTACATGAAGCTCCTCCGGAACCGCGACTCGATGAAGGCCGGCATCTACGAGTTCAAGGAGGAGATGTCGGCCGCCGAGGTGATCGAGAAACTCGTGCGCGGCGACGTCATCCTCCGCGCGGTCACCGTGAGGGAAGGGCTCGACCGCTTCGCCATCGGCCGCCTCTTCGCCGAGCAGGGCCTCGGCAGCGAAGAGGACTGGAAGCGCGAGACCGCCGACGCAGAGCAGATCCGCGACATCGCTCCGGAGGCAGCCTCCCTCGAGGGCTACCTCTTCCCCGACACCTACAAGTTCGATCCCGGTACGCCGGCGAAGACCATCGTCGCGGCGATGGTCGCCAACTTCCGCAAGCAGTACGGCGACGAGCTCGGCTACATCACGACCGGCCTCGACGTCCACCAGACCGTGACCCTCGCGTCGATCGTCGAGACCGAAGCGCAGCTCCCGCAGGAACGGCCGATCGTCGCCTCGGTCTACGTCAACCGCGTCCGCAAGCGGATGCTCCTCGGCGCCGACCCGACCGTGATCTATGCGATGAAGCTCGCAGGAACGTGGGACGGCAACATCCGGAAGACCGACCTCCAGATGCAATCGCCCTACAACACCTACCGCGTCCCCGGCCTCCCGCCCGGCCCGATCGCCAATCCGGGACTCGCGTCGCTGCGGGCAGCAGCCGCTCCCGACACGACGCCCTACCTCTACTTCGTGGCGCGGAACGACGGCTCCCACGTCTTCGCGACCACGAACGAGGAACACAACCGCAACGTCGAGAAGTACCAGAGGCAATTCTTCCGGGACAAACGGGCCGCGGCGAAACAGAGCGGCGCGCCGGAGCCGTAAACAAACTGTAAAACGTGGTGTATCCTTCCGGGGCCCAGCAAATAACTTCCCGGGAGAAAAACTGATGGCGTCTCGATCCAGACTGTATGACCAGTTCGGACCGTTCATTCTTTTCAAAAGGCTCGAAACTGATTCTCTCGGAGAGCTGTGGCGTGCGGGTCGCGTGGATGGCGATCGGGTCGCGAAAGTCGTCGCGCTCCGGAAGCTGACCGGCGGCAACCGCGCCGCTGTCGCTTCGACGGCAGAGGCC
>JBAQWH010000444.1:0-11620 GCA_049298815.1 Thermoanaerobaculia bacterium
GTCTTGAGACGGTCGGGATCGTGGAGAAGGCCGGTCCCTGCGTTGCCGCGCGCACAGAGGCGGCCGCGGTTCTGCGGATGCTCGGGATTCCCTTCGACGCGAACCACCTTCCCGTCGACGACCGACGCGACGACGCCGCAGCGCCAGAAGCACATCTCACAGGTCGTCGGGACCTTGTCGACCCGCTCGGTCCCCCGCCATCCCGGCGGGTGGACTCGCGGGCTCGCGAGAGCCGGTGCTGCCGCCGCAAGCGCTCCCGCTCCGGCGGCGGCGCCAATGAAGCGCCTTCTGGTGATCCTGCTCTTCATCGTTAAGCTCCCTGCATCAAAGGCGATTGATCGCTGACCACTGGCCACTGGCCACTGGCCACTGACCACTCTTCGAAAAGATGGACGTGACCCGGCGTCCCGCCGGGCCACGTCCGAGGAGGGAGAGGACAGTGAGATTCCGAAGTCCTAGCAGCCCGCCATCGCCTTCCCTTTCTGGAAGGTGATGGCATCGCCGGACTTCATCTGGGACGCTTTCTTCGTCTTGATCGTGACCACGCCGTCGGTGACGTCGAGGACCTTGCCCATGCCGGCGCCGAACTTGACCGGCGCGTTCTTCTTCACCCACGCCGGGAGGTCACCGTCGACGGCGACCTTGATGCTGTTCTCACCGATCGCGGTGATCTTGCCGGAGACGGTGGCTGCAGGCTCCGCGGCGAATGCGACGCTGCAGATTGCGAGGACGAGGAGGATCAGAGCTGCTTTCTTCAACATTGGGTAGTTCTCCTGATGTCGTTGTGAGGACTAGAAGACGGCCAGCTGGAGCATCACGCGGAACGTGTCGTACTCCTTGATCTTGTCGATCGGAGCGAAGGTCACCGGGTCGACGCGGCCGCCCACGAAACCGGTGGCGGTGGCGAACTCGGTCTTGAGGTACTCGAAGGTGAGGCGGACGTTCTGCCCCTTGAGGTAGTAGTTGACGCCCACGCCGGTCTGCTCGATCTCCTGCTGGTTGATGCCGAGCAGGTGCGCGAACTCCCAGTTCTCCATGATCACGTAGGGCTGCACCTTGCCCGGGCCGATCTGGTTGGGGAGCAGGTACGCGGCTTTGGCAAACCAGCCGTTCTTCTGCCCATTGAGGCCGGTGATGTTGGCGAGGCGGTCGCCCGCGTTGAAGTTGGTCTTGTAGGCGTCGTCGAAGTCGACGTCGAGGTACTGCGCGTTGGCGGTGAAGGTGCCGGCGGCCGTCGGGTACTCGAACAGCATGTCGGCAGCCCATGACGTCATGTCTGCGGTCTCTTCGTTCTGGACCATGCCGTTGGGTGCGACGTTGCGGTAGACGGCATCCTGCTCGAGGGCGGCGCCGAGGCCGAGCGTGAAGACCTTGCGCTCGCCGAGGTACGAGCCCTGATAGCCGGAGCCCGGCTCCGGGTCGAGGAACGCGAAGTGGACGCGGCCGACGTACTCGAAGCTGCTGGAGGGCTCGATCGACGACGTAACCGTCGCGCCGCTGAAGGGATGAACCATCTTGGTCAGCCCTTCCCGGCCCTGGAACGCGCCGACGTAGTAGCGGATCCGTTCATCGGCGAGGTTGCCCCACATGACGGCGCCGAGGTCACGGCTGAATTTCGCCGGCGAGGTGCCGTACGGCGTGTAGACGAAGAACGAGCGGTCCTGCGTGAGCGGCGCGAAGCAGTCGTCGAGGTTCGCGCGGGTCAGCGGGATCTTGGTGAGGCCGACCTTGAAGTTGACCGCGTCGGTGTAGTTCGCGATCGCGTAGCCGTCGATGATCCGGATGTCGCGGTCGTTCCAGTCGGTGTCCTGAGCGGTGACGGCATAGCCGAGTGCGCCCTGCTTCGACGAGCCGCAGTTGCCGCACGTCTGGAACTTGAACCCGTAGGTGTCGTCCAGCATCGCCGTGACCACCAGCCGGAGACGCTGGAAGTGGACGTCGGTGCGGGTGCCCTGCCGATCGAGTCCGCTGCCGAAGTCGGTCGTCTCCGAGAAGACCTGCCCTTTGACTTCGAAGTCGAACGTCGGGTCGAAGCCCTCGGACTCCTCGGCGTCGTCTTCGGCCTGTTCGGTCGTTGCGGCCGCCGCGGCAGCCTTCGATGTGGTGGAGAGGTCGACGGTCTTTGCGTCGTCGGCCCAGGCGGCCGGAGCGATTGCCAACGCGCCGGCGGCCAGGATTGGGAACAGTAGAGTTGAGATTTTCCTCATGCGTCCTCCTAGACGGGAGGACTCTCGGGCCGGCTGCGAACGGATTCGTTGTCGCCAGACAACGTTCCGGGGCGGTTCACTGGGAGGCGTGACCTGCAACGAGCCGTGCCCCACGGCACGAACACGATTCATGTGACCGGCAAGACATCCGGCATGTATCGCGCCGACGGCGAGACGTCAGCGCGACCGCTCGGTCGTCTCAGCCAGGTGGCTCAGCGCCACGACGTCGAGGATCCTGAGCTCGCGCCGGCCGCTCCGCTCCACCACCCCTTCCTTCACGAGGCGCGCGAGCGCGCGCGACAGGTTCTCCGCGGTGATGTCGATCGACCTTGCGAACTCCGCCTGGCTCGATGGCAGCACCACCTCGGCCGTACCGCAGACCTTCGAGCCGGTCGCCAGAAGACCCAGCAGCGCGTTCGCCGTCCGCGCGAGCGACCCCTTGTGGCCCAGCTGACCGATCTGGTCCAGCGCCCCGCGGAGGCGATGCGCCGTGTACTTCAGCAGCGCGGGACAGAGCTCCGGCACCTCCTGCAGCGCCCGATCGAAACTCTCGCGGCTCAGTACAAACAGCTGCGACGCCGTCACCGCCGAGACCGACACCGGGAACGGGCCGCCGTCGAGCAACGGGATGAACCCGAAGAAGTCGCCGGCGTTGAGGTTGAACACCGTGATCGACCGCCCGCCGGGGAGGTTGCGATAGGCCTTCAGCCGTCCCTCCCCGATCACGAAGAAGCGCCCGTCGGTGTCGCCTTCGACGAACACGACGTTCCCCTTCTGCACCTGCCGCGCGACGAAGAGCGGCGCGAGACGCACCACCACGCCCGGTCCGGCGCAGCCGAAAGGGCTCTTGGCCAGCGGCTCGAGAAGGAGGTCAACCATCAGCGGTCGTGCACTACGTCGTCGCTGCTTGAAGGCTTGACACGGTCGAGGCGCGGATCTTCCGGATCGACCTCCTCGAAGACCCCGTCGATCTCGATCAGCAGCGGTGTGCCCGTCTGGCGCGCGATCTCACGAGCGCGCTCGAAGGAGCGCGCAAGAGCGGCGAGAGTCGCCTGCATGTCTTCATCCGGAAGCTGCGATGCATTCATCAATTCCGACCCTCCTCGAGAAGGCGCGGCGGGCTCACTCGACTGTCGAACCATTGCCAGTAGTCGACGCGCTGACGATAGATGTCGAGGAAGTTTCGCAGGCCGGCGGCAAATCGTCTACGGATCACATCCGCGGGGACGTCATGCCCACCGGCAGCGACGCGCGCGGCAACGCGTGCAATCGCGTCATCGGGCGACCGCAACGACAGAAAGATCAGCTTCACCACATAACCGGACTGCCGCCACGCTCCGATACGGCTGAGATAGGTGTGTCCAGCGAGTGTCGTCTCAAACGCGAAGCTGCGCCCCGCGGCCGCGTGCGCGTCGATCTGCTCGAGCATGAGCCGGCCGGCCCGAATCGCCGCGGCGTCCGGGTCGAAGGGCGAGAGGCCGAGGGCGATCAGGTCGGCGTTGACGAAAACCGGGAGCCCGGCCTCCGCCGGGAGGAACTCGCGCGCAAAGGTCGTCTTTCCTGCACCGTTCGGGCCGGCAATGATGATGACCTTCTTCTGCGGTGTCAGGCGGCTCAAGCGGCCCGTCCCTTCTCGTCCACTCAGCGACACGACGATTCATGCCGTCGGGCATGCCGATAACGCTGAGGCTGCGGAGAATCCTATCGCGAGCGCCCGGCGGGTTGCCGGCTCGAGGCCCTTCCGCTGCGTGCGTCCGACTGCGCACCTCGGTGTCAGTGCCACTTGACCGGATCGCCTGCGGGGGCATCTGATTCGGGACACCTCGAGGAGGGCCGATGACAAAGCCGAAACAGATGACGATCGACGGAAACGAAGCCGCCGCGTCAGTCGCCTATCGCATCAACGAAGTCGCCGCAATCTATCCGATCACCCCGTCGTCCAACATGGGCGAGCTCGCCGACGAATGGGCCGCTCATGGGGACACGAACATCTGGGGCAGCCCGCTGACGGTCGTCGAAATGCAGTCGGAGGCCGGAGCCGCCGGAGCGGTCCACGGCGCGCTGCAGGCCGGGGCGCTGGCCACGACGTTCACCGCATCGCAGGGCCTGCTGCTGATGATCCCGAACATGTACAAGATCGCAGGCGAGCTCACCTCGTACTGCATGCACGTCGCGGCCCGGACCATCGCCACGCACGCGCTCTCGATCTTCGGGGATCACTCGGATGTCATGGCCTGCCGCCAGACCGGTTTCGGCCTGATGTCGGCGGCGTCGGTGCAGGAAGCGCACGACTTCGCGCTGATCGCACAGGTCTCGTCGTTCCGCAGCCGCATCCCCTTCCTGCATTTCTTCGACGGGTTCCGCACCTCGCACGAAGTCGCGAAAATCGACGTGCTGTCGGACGACGACCTCCGCGCCCTCTTCCCCGAGGAGTTCGTCAGGCAGCATCGCGATCGGGCGCTGACGCCCGACCGTCCGGTGCTTCGCGGCACGGCGCAGAACCCCGACGCATTCTTCCAGGCGCGCGAGGCGGCGAACCCGTACTACGACGCCTGCCCCGCCCACGTCGCGCAGACGATGGCGGACTTCGCCGCGCGGACCGGCCGCAAGTACGGCCTGTTCGACTACTTCGGCGATCCGAGCGCCGAGCGGGTGATCATCCTCATGGGATCGGGCGTCGAGACGGCGCGCGAGACGGTCGAGCATCTCGTCGCAAAGGGCGAGAAGATCGGCGTCCTCGCGGTGCGCCTCTACCGGCCGTTCTCGGTGGAGCACTTCATCGGGGCGCTGCCGAAGAGCGTGAAGTCGATCGCGGTTCTCGACCGCACCAAGGAGCCGGGCGCGATCGGCGACCCGCTCTATCTCGACGTGATCGCAGCCCTGCGTGAGGCCGAGGATCTCGAGCAGCTGCCGTTCGCGATGCCGCGCGTCATCGCCGGCCGCTACGGCCTCTCGAGCAAGGAATTCTCACCGGCCATGGTGAAGGCGGTGTTCGACGAGCTCTCGGCGGCCAAGCCGCGCCGGCGGTTCACGATCGGCATCGTCGACGACGTCACGCACCGCTCGCTCGAGTACGACCCCGACTTCGACCTCGAGCCGGACGACGTGGTCCGCGCGGTCTTCTTCGGGCTCGGAGCCGACGGCACCGTCGGAGCCAACAAGAACTCGATCAAGATCATCGGCGAAGAAACCGACTTCTACGTCCAGGGCTACTTCGTCTACGACTCGAAGAAGTCAGGGGCGATGACGATCTCGCACCTCCGCTTCGGTCCGCGGCCGATCCGCTCGACGTATCTCATCAAGAACGCCGGCTTCGTCGCCTGTCACCAGTTCAACTTCATCGAGAAGATGAACGTCCTCGACTACGCACGTCCGGGTGCGGTCTTCCTCCTCAACTCGCCGCACGGCCCCGAGGCCGTCTGGGACAAGCTCCCGCGCCACGTGCAGGAGCAGATGATCGAGAAGCAGGTGAAGCTGTACGTCATCGACGGCTCGAGCGTCGCGATCGAGACCGGGATGGGCGGCCGCGTCAACACCATCATGCAGACCTGCTTCTTCGCGCTCTCGGGCGTGCTGCCTCGCGAGGAAGCGATCTCCCAGATCAAGAAGGCGATCGAGAAGAGCTACGCGCGCAAGGGTGACGAGGTGGTCCGCCGCAACTGGGCCGCCGTCGACCTCACGCTCCAGCACCTGCACGAAGTGCCGCTGCCGGCGACAGCAACCTCGAAGCGCGAGCCGATGCCGGCCGTCCCGGCACATGCACCCGACTTCGTCCAGCGCATCACGGCCGTGATGATGGAGGGGAAGGGCGACCTCCTGCCGGTCAGTGCGTTCACCCCGGACGGCACCTGGCCGACCGGCACCACGCAGTGGGAGCGGCGCAACATCGCCCTCGAGATTCCGATCTGGGATCCGGAGTTCTGCATCCAGTGCAACAAGTGCGCGTTCGTCTGCCCGCACGCGGCGATCCGCGCCAAGGTGTACGACAAGGAGCCTCTGGCCGGCGCGCCCGCGGCGTTCCAGTCGATGGACTACAAGGGCTCGGACTTCAAGGGGATGGCGTACACGATCCAGGTGGCACCGGAGGACTGCACCGGCTGCAACCTCTGCGTGAACGTCTGCCCCGGGAAGGACAAGACGAATCCGAAGCACAAGGCAATCAACATGCTGCCGGTGGCGGAGCACGAAGAGGTCGAGCGGCCGAACTTCGCCTTCTTCCTCGACCTGCCTGAGCTCGACCGCACCGAGATGGCGCGCCTCGACGTGAAGGGAACGCAGTTCCTCCAGCCGCTCTTCGAGTTCTCCGGGGCGTGCGCGGGCTGCGGCGAGACGCCGTACATCAAGCTCCTCACGCAGCTCTACGGCGACCGTCTGCTGATCGCCAACGCGACCGGCTGCACGTCGATCTACGGAGGAAATCTTCCGACCACCCCTTACTCGCAGAACGCCGACGGCCGCGGTCCGGCCTGGTCGAACTCCCTCTTCGAGGACAACGCGGAGTTCGGCCTCGGCTTCCGCCTCGCGATCGACACGCAGATCTCGCAGGCGAAGGTGCTGCTGAAATCCAGCGAGCTGAACCTCCCCGGAAATCTCGTCGCCGAGCTGCTCGCTGCGGACCAGACCACCGAGAAGGGCATCGCGGAGCAGCGCTCCCGCGTCGCTTCGCTGCGCGAGCTGCTGTCGTCGAACCAGTCACCCGCGGCGCGGAGGCTCGAGCCGGTCGCCGACTACCTCGTGCGCAAGAGCGTCTGGCTGATCGGCGGTGACGGCTGGGCCTTCGACATCGGCTACGGCGGCCTCGATCACGTGCTGTCGCTCGACTACGACGTGAACATCCTCGTGCTCGACACGGAGGTGTACTCCAACACCGGCGGTCAGGCGTCGAAGGCGACGCCGCTCGGCGCGGCCGCGAAGTTCGCGTCGCGCGGCAAGACGGTCGACAAGAAGGACCTCGGCCTGATGGCGATGAACTACGGGCACGTCTACGTCGCATCGATCGCCTTCGGTGCGCGCGACGCGCAGACCGTCCGCGCGATGATGGAGGCGGACGCGTACCCCGGGCCGTCGCTCGTCATCGCCTACAGCCATTGCATCGCCCACGGCTACGACATGGCGTTCGGCCTCGATCAGCAGAAACGCGCCGTCGACAGCGGAGTCTGGCCGGTGTACCGCTTCGACCCGCGGAGAATCGAGAAGGGCGAGCCGCCGCTCGTCGTCGACATGCCCGGCGGCAAGATCCCGGTGCAGGACTACATGCGCAACGAGGCGCGCTTCCGCATGATCGAGCGGATGGACCCGGAGCGCTTCCGCGACTTCGCCCGCCGTTCGCAGCTCTCCGCCGAGCGGCGGATCGCGACGTACAAGCACCTGGCAACCCTCCGGCTCCCCGGAGTCCTCGAGGCTGCCGTGGAAACCGCGATCGCCACGTCGCCCGCCGCCACGACTGAGGAGTAAGCCATGATCGACATGAAGACCAACTACCTCGGCCTCGAGCTCGAACATCCGCTGATCGTCGGTGCCAGCCCGCAGGGCGACACGCTCGACGGCGTCCGACGCGCAGAAGACGCCGGCGCCGCCGCGATCGTGTTCCGCTCCCTCTTCGAAGAACAACTCGACACCGAGTCGATGGCGACGTTCTCCGCGATGGAGTCGCACGCCGAGATGTTCGCGGAAGCCACCCACTTCATGCCGGAGCCGACTGACTTCAAGGTCGGCCCCGAGCAGTACTTCGAGTCGATCCGGCGGGCGAAGGCCGCGGTCAAGATCCCGATCATCGGCTCGCTCAACGGCACCTCCCTCGGTGGCTGGCTACGGTTCGCCAGCGCCATCGAGGAGGTCGGAGCCGACGCGCTCGAGCTCAACGTCTTCGACGTCCCGATGAACGAGCGGGTCAGCGGGGCCGACATCGAGCGCGAGACCGTCGAGATGGTCCGCGAGCTGCGCCGCCAGATCAAGATCCCGATCGCGGTCAAGCTCTCGCCGTTTCACACCTCGCTCCCCCACTTCGCGTCGGAGCTGCAGGACGCCGGAGCCGACGGTCTCGTCCTCTTCAACCGCTTCTTCGAGCCCGACATCGACATCGAGAACCTCGAGGTCATCACCGAGATGAGGCTCTCCGACTCGCGCGAGGTCCTGCTCAGGCTCCGCTGGCTGGCCATCCTCTCGGGCCTGTTGCAGAAGACGCAGGTCGCCATCACGGGCGGCGTCCACACGGCGCACGACGCGATCAAGTCGGTCATGTGCGGCGCCTCTGCCGTACAGATCGTCGCCGGCGTCCTCCGTCACGGCCCGGACCGCCTCGCGGCGATCCGCGCCGAGATGCAGGGCTGGATGATCGAGCACGAGTACGAGACGCTCGCATCGATGCGCGGCTGCATGAACATCCTCCGCGCCCCGAATCCGAACGTCTTCTCCCGCGCAAACTACATGCGCATCCTGCAGACCTGGGTCAACGAGTAGCTTCTCCCTTGGACGGCGGGCGTCCCGCCCGCGGCACTCGGGCGTCTCGCCCGAGTGCTTTGAGAAGAGGTTCCCCATGCCGGGCGGCAACGCCCGGCACGCTTTCTTCGTCGTGCGAGCGTGGGCAGGTACTGGCTTAGACTGCACGCCATGCGAGCGCTCGCCCGGATTCGCGCCTCTCTCTCCGGCACACTCCTCCTCCTTCCCTTTCTTGCAGATGCGCCAGCACGTCCTCAAAGCCCTGCAGCTCGCATGGATCGCCGGGCGTGACTGAGGGACCGAAGGCATGAGGCCGCCCTCTCTTTCCGATCTGCAGCGGACCGGAATGCTGGAGCAGACGCCGTACGCACGGCTGATGGTCGCCCTGGCAGCGGCCGAGGCGAGCGTGGTTCTGGAAGTTCGCAGGAATCAGCTGCACAAGACGATCATCTTCGACGGCGGCTCGCCGATCGAATGCCGCTCCAACATCGCCACCGAGCTTCTCGGGCGGTATCTGATCAGCAGCGGCAAAGTTGAGGAGAGCGCGGTGAACGCCGCCTTCGCCGTCGCCGCGTCGCGAGGTGTCCCGCTCGGCGAGGTGCTGACCGAGCGCAGGCTCCTCACGTCGGCCGAGCTCTATCGCGCGCTGCAGCACAACCTCGGCCGCAAGCTGCTCGAGCCGTTCAGCTGGACCACCGGCACCTACACGATCTCCGATGACGTCCCGCCGATCGCCTCGGTGCTGCGCGTCAAGGTTCCGCAGCTCCTCGTCACCGGCATCCAGAAAGTGGAGCTTCAGGAGAACGCGGACGCCGGGGCCGCGGTGGCGATCGGCAAGTACCTGGCCATGAGCCCCGATCCTCCCTTCGCGCTCGACGAGCTCCGCCTCACGAGCTCTCAGATGAAGGTGATCGACGGAGCACGGAAGGCCCGCCGGTTCGAGGAGCTGCTCGGCGACGTCGATGCCGACGACCTCCATCGCACGGTCTACGCGCTCCTCCTGCTCGGGATCATCGATGCCACTTTTCACCCACGGCCCGAGCCTCCGCGATTCGAGCTCGAGAATCCGTTCGCCGCGCCGGACGACGAAGAGCCGGTCGAGGTTCCGCTGCAGACCATCGAACCGGCAGCGGAGCCGCAACCTGCGGCGCCCCCTCTCCATGCCCCGGAGGAATCGGTCCTGGCGGCGTTTCTCTCCTATCGCCGCAAGGATGCCTTCGAGTTGCTGGAGGTCGAGGAAACGGCGCCGATCAAGACGATCGTCGGTGCGTACCTGACCATCGCGCAGCGGTTCCTGCCGTCGCACTTCCCGGCCACCGCGCCTGATGGACTCCGCGACAAGGCGCAGGAGGTCTTCCTCGCCGCCGCCCGTGCGTACGCCGAGCTCGCCGACCCGCTGCGGCGCGAGGCGCTGGTGCTTCGGAGGCAGAAGCTCCGCGAGGCGGAGACGGTCGTGCAGCAGAGCGGCCCGACAGGGATGATCGACCCGGAGGCGCTCTGGAAGAACGGCGTCAGCCTGGCGGCTGCCGGCAAGCTTCGCGAGGCGCTCTCTTCGTTCGAGCTCGCAGCCGAGTCCGACGCGCAGAACGGCACGTATGCGGCCGAGGCCGCGTGGTGTCGCTACCGCCTCGGCGTGACCCCGGCAGCGAATGCGCTCAAGCTCCTCAAGAACGCGATTCGCATCGATCCGACATCCGGCGTCGCGCATCTCTACACGGGCCAGGTCCAGGCGGTGCTGGGAAAACGGGTCGAGGCGGAAGCGTATCTCCAGCGCGCCGCGGCGCTCCTCCCCCGCGACCCTCGGCCCGCCGAAGCGGTCACGGCACTCGCGAAGAAGTAGTTCGCGGCACCGCTACCTCGTCTCGGCCGCCGGGAACCAGTGCCGCGTCGCGATGCACATCCGGCAGACCGACAGCATGACCGGTACCTCGACGAGGACGCCGACGACCGTCGCGAGGGCTGCGCCCGAACCCGGGCCGTAGAGCGCGATCGCCGTCGCCACCGCGAGCTCGAAGAAGTTCGAGGCTCCGATCAGCGCGCCCGGCGCTGCCACTGCGTACGGGACGCGGAACAGCCGCATCAGCCCGTACGTCAGCGAAGAGTTGAAGTAGACCTGCAGCAGGATCGGGATCGCGATCAGGACGACGTGGAACCAGCGCGTCGTGATGTTCTCGGCCTGGAAAGCGAAGATCAGGACGAGCGTCGCGAGCAGAGCGAGCACGGTGATCGGGTGCAACGCCGCCATGAACCGCTCGAACCATTCGACGCCGTGGCTGCGGATCAGGAAGAACCGGCTCGCCGCCCCGAGCGCGAGCGGGATCACCACGAAGATGATCACCGAGTAGAGCAGCACTCGGAACGGCACTTCCAGTCCCGCGGCTCCGGTGATCAGGAACGTCACGATCGGCGCGAACGCGACGAGCATGATCAGGTCGTTCACCGAGACCTGCACGAGCGTGTACGCGGGATCGCCGTCGGAAAGATACGACCAGACGAACACCATCGCGGTGCACGGCGCCGCCGCGAGGATGATCACCCCCGCGATGTACTGGCTCGCGAGCTCGGGCCCGATGAGCGGCAGGAAGAGGTGGCGGAAGAAGAGCCAGCCGAAGAAGGCCATCGAGAACGGCTTGACCAGCCAGTTCACGATGATCGTGATGATGAGCCCCTTCGGACGCTGTCCGACGCGGACGATCGACCCGAAGTCGATCTTGAGCATCATCGGGTAGATCATCAGCCAGATCAGGATCGCGATCGGGATGTTGATCTGACTTCCGCTCCCGAACTCGAGCCCCTGCAGCGAGTGCACCGCGCCGGGCAGCACCTTGCCGAGGACGATCCCCGCGACCATGCAGAGGCCGACCCAGAGCGAGAGGTAGCGCTCGAAGACGTTCATCCTTTTCGGTGCGATCGCTGCCGCCATGAATGCTCGCTCCCTTTTCAGAGGACGTTGAAGACGGCGCGTAGCGTCTCAT
>JBAQWH010000445.1:0-3068 GCA_049298815.1 Thermoanaerobaculia bacterium
GCTAATCGCCTGCGCGGCTTCGCCGCGATCGCTTCCGCTCCACCCCAGGCTGATCGCCTGTGCGGCTTCGCCGCGATCGCGCTGCCGCCCTCCGCTACATCAGCTCGGATTCGCTGAAGAAGAAGCCGATCTCGAGCTTCGCGTTCTCGTCGGAGTCGGAGCCGTGGATCGCGTTCTGCTCGATCGATTCGCCGAACAGCTTGCGGATCGTGTTCGCGTCGGCCTTGGCAGGGTCGGTGGCGCCCATGACGCCGCGGAGGGTCGCGACGGCGTTCTCGCGCTCGAGCGCGGCAACGTAGACGGCGCCCGAGGTCATGTACTCGACGAGGCTGCCGAAGAAGGGACGCTCGCGGTGAACGCCGTAGAAGCCTTCGGCCTGCTTGCGCGAGAGGCTGACCTTCTTGAGGCCGAGCACGCGGAAGCCTTCCGACTCCAGACGGTCGATGATCTTGCCGAAGTTACCCTTCCGAACCGAGTCGGGCTTGATGATCGTGAAAGTGCGATTGGACATTCGATTTCCTTTACTGATTCCTATTCGGGGCGCGGATTATAGACGACGGGTTCCTGGTGGTCAGAAACGCGCGATGACGAGTCCGTCTCGACGCTCGAGCGCATCGTCGTGCGGGATCGCGGAATCGTCGACGCAGATCACGGCGTCGCGGAGCTCGATGCCTGGGGGAATCGTGACGCCGTGGGCGACGACGCATCTGTCGAGAAGGCTGCCCGCCGGGACGTGGCAGTCGTCCCACACGGCGCTGCCGGTGACCGACCCTTCGACGACGCTGTTGCTGCCGACGGTCGAGCGATTGATCGATCCCGTCGTGCGTGCGGTTGCGTGCACGATCGAATTACCGCGGACCTCGGATCCGTCGGCCGGCTCGAGCTCGGCCCGAAGCGTCGCCTCGAGGACGCCGTCCACCGCGCCCAGCAGGCGCTGCGGCGTTCCGACGTCGAACCAGAGCCCGTCGTCGACCACACCGGCAAGCGTCTCGGCACCGGCGGCGATGGCAGGCCGGTAGACCTCGTCGACGATGCCGGAGAACTCCTTGTCCGGGAGAAGCTCGAAGATGCGACGGCCGATGGCGTGCGATCCCGCGAACATCAGCGGCTCGCCCGCGCCCTCTCCGAATCCGGTGATCAGACCGTGGTTCAGCCAGACGGCGGTGAAGCGGTCGCCCGCGGGCGGATGGCGCAACGTTAGAGCGGCGAGCGAATCGCGTTGCTGGCGCGCGGCGCTGAGCTCGGCCCAGCGGGGGAATTGAACGGTATCGGCGTTGACGAGGTAGAACTCCTCGTCGTGCTCGAGGAGGCGCCGGACGCGCCGGATCCCACCGCCCGTGCCGAGGATCTCCTCCTCGACCGAGAACTCGAACGAGGCGCGCGTCGCGAAGCTGGTCTGCAGGTACTGCTCGATTGCCGCCGGCAGATGGTGGAGGTTGACGACGATCTCGCGCACACCGCTGCGCAGGAAGCTCTCGACCGCCCAGCCGATCAACGGCCGGTTGCAGAGCGGCACCATCGGTTTGGGCAACGTCCAGGTGATCGGACGGAGGCGCGTGCCGAATCCGGCCGCGAGAATCATTCCCTTCATGGAATCAGTCCTGTTGGTTCGATGCGAAAGTGGGAGGACAAGAGCAGGACAAGGAGGGCTCGTTACCCTCGACTCACTCTTTGGAGGCCGGCAGCTGGTCGGGCGGGAACACCATGTTCTCGGGCAGGTCGGCGCGCGTGCGGCGATGCTGGCGATAGAGCTCGGCGTAGGTCTGGCGGATGCCGTTCTCGATGTTCATGCCGAGCGATTCCGCGACCGAGCGGATGATGTCCATCGGTCCCTCGATTTCGAAGTATTCGCCGATCGGCGTCCGATCGAGGACGACTTCGACCTCGTGAACGCGCCAGACCTCGCGGTACTTCTGGTAGCGGAACACCGGCTTGAAGCCGAGGGAGTCAAAGAGCTGGATCGCGAGCTCGAAGCTCTCCACGCCGGTCTGCACCTCTTCGCGTGACTTGACCGTGCCGTTGAAAGACACGGGCCCTTTGAACGTCGCGATCGAGTAACGGCCGAACTTGCGGACGCGGAGGAGTGCCCCCCTCGTGCGCAGATCGCCACGCCGGTCGAGGACGATGTTGTCCTCGAACGTCTCCGGATAGAGCCTCTCGGCACCGAGGTCGCTGAGGCGGCCGACGAGCGCCTTGCGGTCCTGAAGGAGGAACTTGATCTCGATTTCCTGAGCCATCTGATGAGTACGGAGCAACGGTCGCGCCTGATGCTGGCGTCCGTTGCTCCGGTCAGCCTATTTGCGAAGCACCTCGACGCCGGGAAGTGAGGCGCCCGAGATGAACTCGAGCGACGCGCCGCCACCGGTCGAGATGTGGGTGATGCGATCGGCGAACCCGGAGCTCTTCACCGCTTCGACCGACTCGCCGCCGCCGACGACGGTGATTGCTTGCGCGCCTGCGACGGCGCTCGCCATCGCCATCGTTCCCTTTGCGAACTCCTCCTTCTCGAACACGCCCATCGGGCCGTTCCAGAAAACGACTTTCGCCTTGGCGATCTCGGATTCGTAGCGCCCGATGGTCTCCGGGCCGATGTCGAATGCCTTCTCGCCGTCGGCGAGCCCTTTCGAGATGTCGCGCGTCGCGATGACGGTCGGGTTGTCGAGCGAGTCGCCGACGACGACATCGGTCGGAAGGACGAGCTGCGCGCGCGCCGAGCCGCCGAGGATCCGCTTTGCGACTTCGAGCGAGTCCTGGTCGACGAGCGAGCCACCCATCCGGACACCGCGAGCCGCGAGGAACGTGTTCGCCATGCCGCCGCCGATCAGGACGACGTCGGCGAGCTTGACGAGTGCTTCGAGCGGCTCGATCTTGCCTGCGATCTTGGCGCCGCCGAGCAGCGCGACGAACGGCCGCTCGGAAACGTCGGTGACTTTCTGGAGGAACTCGAGCTCGCGCGCGAGCAGGCCGCCGCCGGCCGTGTCGTTGCTGTCGAACAGCTTCGGCAGCGCGTCGATCGAGGCGTGCGCCCGGTGGCAGGCGCCGAACGCGTCGTTGACGTAGAAGTCGGC
>JBAQWH010000446.1:0-3417 GCA_049298815.1 Thermoanaerobaculia bacterium
TCGCCGTCAGGCGAGACGCCTGACGGCCGCGGGCGAGACGCCCGCCGTCCAAGCGGGCCGCTACGTGTCGAGCACGCCGCACCCCTCCCTCTTTCGATAGACTGCCGCGCATGAAGCAAGGTTCGAAGGACCCTCTCCCCGCGCCGGAAATGGACGCGCTGCTCGGCGACCGCGGTCTGCTGGCCCGCCCGCGTCCCAGCGTCGACGCCGACAAACTGCAGCATCACCTCCGCGAAGCGCTGAAGGTCCTGCACATCGACCTCGAAGACGAGAGCGTGCTCGACACGCCGCGCCGCTGGGCCGACTCGCTCATCGCGATGACGAGCGGCTACGACTACACGGACGTCAAGAAACTGACGACGTTGTTCCGGAAGGGCTGCACGCGTGCGGACGAGGTGTGCCAGAACCTCGTCGTCCTGGGCGGAACGTACAAGACGCTCTGCGCGCACCACATCCTGCCGTTCTACGGGCGGTTCATCGTCGGCTACATCCCGAACCAGTGGATCATCGGGGCGTCGAAGATCCCGCGCATCGTCGAGGTCCACATGCGGCGCCTGCAGTCGCAGGAACACCTCGCGCACGACATCGCCGACACGATCGAGAAGATCCTCGAGCCGCGGGGGATCGCGGTCTGGATGGGGGGCATCCACCTCTGCATGGTCATGCGCGGGGTCGAGCAGGAGTCGTCGTTCATGGAAACCAACGTCCTGCGCGGCGCGTTCCTCGAGGACGAGCGGACGCGGCAGGAGTTCATGTCGATCGTGAACCGGCGGGGTTCGCGCGAGTAGCGTTTTCGAACCTCCCGCCCGGACCTTCGTAAGATGATGAGGGTCCCGATGAATGCTCGCCTGAAGTTCGCCGTCACGCTCGCCGCGACGCTGCTCGCCGTTGCAGCCGTCGTGGTGATGGCCATGTCCCGGTTCTCGTCCGCGCGGGAGCGAGGCACGGCCGGCCTCTCCTACGTCGGGCAGAGCAACGAGAAGCAGCCAGACTTCCTCGGATTCAGTCCGGGAAAAGTGATGCTGACGTATCCCGGCCTCCCCGCGGATCGCGCCGGGATCCGGTCGGGCGACCGGATCGTCTCGATCAACGGCATCCCGATCATCGAGGCCGACCGTCTGCGCACGCTCGACCGGAGCGTCCGATCCGGCGACGTCGTGACGTACCGGATCCAGCGGAACGGCCGCGAGCAGGACATCGAAGTTCGCTTCGCCTCGTCGCTCCACACACCCCTCGTCGCGGCGTACATCGCGGTCCACGGGCTGGTCGCCCTCTGTTTTCTCGGCATCGGACTGCTGATCTACACGAGCAAACAGGGCGACCGCCGCGTCTCGGTCCTCTTTGCGATGACGACGGTCGGCGGTCTCTCGATCTTCGGCACCATGCTGATGGCGATCGACAACACCAGTCTCCGCGGCATCGACGTCTCGCCGTCCGCCTCGCTCATGCCGCTGGCGCTGGTCGGAATCTTCATCGTCGCGTTCATCCCGCTGACCCTGCACCTGGCTCTGATCTTCCCGCGGGAGCGTCCCCTCGTGCAGAAGTACCCGTCGACGATCCGATGGGTGTACGTGGTGCCGTTCGTCGGCCTCCTGCTTGCCTTACTCGTCGGCAGTCTGTCTGCGGCGCTCCAGTCCGCGGGCAAGCCTGCAGAGCGCTGGATCGACATCGGCCTCGATGCATTCATGACGTCGGTCTCGATCGTCGGGCTGCTGCTGGCATTGCGTCTCGTGCGGCTGACTCGCAGCGAAGGCTGGGGGGCAGCGCTCTGGCGCCGGCCCGGCCACACCTCGATGGCGCTGTTCGGCGCCATCCTCGGCGCTGCGCGAATCGCCGGCGCGCTGAAGCTCAAAGCCGTTGCGTTCAGCCTCGGGATCCTGACCACCGCAATCCCGACGATCGCGCTGTTGCTCTACCCGGTCATCACGTGCGTCGTCCTCTACCGCTCCTACCGCGATGCAGGAGCCGAGGAGCGGCGCCAGGTGAAGTGGCCGCTCTGGGGCACCTTCATCGCCCTCGTGACGAAGATCCTCTTCGCGGTCGTCATGAACGGCTTCATCTGGTACCTGATGCTGACCGGGCAGGACGTCAGCAGCTGGGTCCCGGTTACGTATGGCCTCCAGCTGATCCCGACCGTCGTCTACCTCCTGATCCCGATCTCGTTCGCGGCCGCAATCCTCAAGTACCGGCTGATGAACATCGACCTTCTGATCCGGAAGACGGTCGTCTACGCGATCCTCTCCGGCGTCATCATCGTCGCCTACCTCGTCCTCGTCGGCGGGCTCGGCACCATGCTCGTGGCCGCGGTCGGGATGAAGAACCAGACGATGGTGATCGCGTCGACGCTGGTCGTCGCGCTCTTCTTCGTCCCGGTCCGCAATAAGCTGCAGACGCTCGTCGAGCGGAACCTCTTCAGGCAGCGGTTCGCATACTCCGAAGTGCTCGCGGCGCTCGCCGCCGAGGCCCGTTCCGCGAGCGACAGCCAGGCCTTCCTCTCCTCCGCGGCAGAGAAGATCCAGCAGGCGCTGCAGAACCGCGCGGTGGTGATGTTCGTCGAGCGCCATGACGAACTGGTCGCGACGGCGAAAATCGGCGTCCCCGACTCGGTCCTCGGCACGCTCCGCATTCCGTCCGCATTCGCCGAGACCCTGCACGGACCCACTGACCTCCGGCAGGGAGTACAGAGCGAGGATGCAGTCGCCTCCCTGCGAAAGGTGAGCGCAGAGATCGTCGTGCCGCTCGGCAGCCGAGGGCTCATGTCGATCGCCCCGAAGCTCTCGGGATCGTTCGAGCCGGAGGACCTCGAGTTCATCGGCGCTGCGGCGGAGTCACTCGGGACCGGCATCGACCGGATCCGGATGCAGGTCGACGAAGTGGACTTCGAGCAGGCCCGCGAGATCCAGCAGTCGCTTCTCCCTCGCTCGATGCCGCAGGTGAAAGGCATCGACGTGAGCGGCATCTGGCAGCCTGCGCGCTCGGTCGGCGGCGACTACTACGACCTCCTCGAGCTGAGCGACACGATGCTCGCGGTCTGCATCGGCGACGTCGCCGGCAAGGGGATGCCCGCGGCGATTCTGATGTCGGGACTTCAGGCTGCCGTGCGCGCCTCGGCGACCCCGACGACCTCCCCGCGCGAGGTCTGCGAGCGGGTGCGCCGCGTCGTCGTCTCGAGCCTCTCCGGCGGCCGTTTCGTCACGTTCTTCTTCGCGGTGATCGACACGGCGTCGATGCAGATCCGGTGGTGCAACGCAGGACACAACGCACCGATCCTCGTGCGCGGCGACGGAAGCGTCGAGCGGCTCGAGACCGGCGGGCCGGTCCTCTCACGGCTCTCGCGCAACGCCGTTCTCGAGGAAGGGGCCCGTCCGATCGCGGCTGGCGACCGTCTCGTGCTCTTTACCGACGGCGTCTCCGAGG
>JBAQWH010000447.1:0-11679 GCA_049298815.1 Thermoanaerobaculia bacterium
GGTAAATCCCGTAAACCTGCTGATAAGAGGAACCGGTTGTCCCATTGGCAGAGTTGTAAGACAGAGTATTCGAACCTGATTGCTCAAGAACAATACCGTTTCTCATGTTGTTGTCAGCAAAATTACCCGTCAGATTGTTATTCTGGGAATTAACGAGACCTATTCCAATATCGTTGTTGTTAAGTGCGTAGTTACCAGTCAGGTTATTCCATGTTGCTTTATCGAGTGCAATTCCTCCATTAATCCCGGTTTGGCTTGGACCATTCCCATTGAAATTTGCATAATTCCCAATGAGATCATTATGGTGGGAATTATCAAGGTTAATACCGGTTTCGTTGTTGAAAGATGCATAATTCCCGGTTAGTGTATTATAATTGCTATTTCCCCTGAGGCGAATACCAATTTGTTGTCCGGAAATACCTGCAGTTCCGTTAGCAGAATTTGAAGTCAGATTATTTTGTGTAGAACCCGATAGTAAAATGCCGTTTATTCCGTTATTATCAGCGACATTCCGTGAAATGTTATTCCCATTCGATGAATTAAGCCTGATACCGTACTGCTGCCCAGGACCGATCGCATAGTTCTCGGTAAGGGTGTTGTTGTTTGAATTCGTTTGCAGGAAAATCCCGGTATTCGAGTTATTCCGTGCATAGTTGCCGGTAAGGTTGTTTGAACTAGATCCACTAAGCCTGATACCATATTGCTGAAGAGGACCATTCGCAGAATTTTGAGTAAGGTGGTTATTGTTCGAATTCAGGAGATAAATACCCGTATTAGTATTCGAATTAGCAGTGTTCAGCGTTAGACTATTGAAGTTACTTCCCGAAGAGAGCCTGATACCATACTGCTGATTTCCAGTGTTGCTTACATTATTTCCAGTCAGGTTATTCCAAGAGGAACCCGTCAGGTAAATACCATTTAGATTTTTATCCGCAATATTCGAGGTGAGGTTGTTACCATGCGAGTTATCGAGGTTAATTCCGGCAACAGAATTACCGGATGCAAAGTTACCCGAAAGGGTATTGTTATTGCTCTGCTGGAGAAGATTGATCCCAATATCCTGGGCGTTTCCAACAGTATTATTTGCATAATTTGCCGTTAGGGTATTCCACGATGAGTTACGGAGCAGAATGCCATTCGCATCATTATTCTTAGCAAAGTTACCTGTAAGGTTATTACGGTTCGAGTTTTCGAGGTAGATCCCGTTCCCGTTGTGAGAATTAGTCCCGCCTATTCCATTAAATTCCGCGGTGTTTCTCGTGAGATTGTTCTCACTTGAATTCAGGAGATAGATACCATTTCCGTTTGTATCTATCCATAAACCATTGCCATTGAAATTTGCCTTGTTTTCAACCAGGTCATTCCTATGAGAATTTTTCAGGAAAATTCCATTCGCTGATATTGTTACAATTCCAATTCCATTGAAATTTGCCGTATTTTTAGTCAGCGTATTTTCATTTGAGTTAAGGAGATAAATCCCGTGGGCATCTAAATTCAAAACTCCTGCTCCGTTTGCACTTGCATTATTTTCAGTAAGGACATTACGGCTGGAGTTATCGAGGAAGATCCCCCTTGCACCACCACTAACTGCTGCTATCCCGTTGAAATTCGCTATATTCTTAACGAGTGTGTTATCACCAGATCCTTCAAGGTGAATCCCGCTACCCTGGTATCCAACCCCGGAGGGTCCGTTTTCACTGGCATTGTTTTCTGTGAGGTTATTGTGGTCTGAGTTTTTCAGGAAAATTCCGTCCGCATTAGAGCTTACTGTTGAGAGTCCGTTATATTTCGCTGTGTTTCTCGTAAGGTTGTTATAATTGGAATTCTCCAGGAAAATTCCATTCCCATTGAAGGATCCAATGAAACTCTCACCGTTTCTGCTCGCGTCGTTTTCCGTGAGGTTATTGTGATCCGAGTTGAGGATGTATATCCCGTTCCCTGTACCCCAGAGACCGTTGCTGATCACGGTATTCCCGGTGAGGTTGTTTTTATTACTTGATTCACGGAGCAGGATACCATTAACATTATTATTGGTGACTGTGTTGTAGGCAATACGGTTCTCGGAGCCATTTTTGAGGTTAATCCCGTTCTGCCCGTTGAATGTAACCGTATTCCAGGTAACATTGTTCAGGTTGGAATCTGTTATGTTAATCCCATCGAATACGCTATATGAGGCATCTGTTCCGTTGATCGTGTTTCCATTTGATGGATCGAGAAATACACCGTTCCAGTTGTTGTGGGCGGCAATATTCTGGTCGAGGACATTTGTATTGGAATTGATAAGGCTGAAACCATTCCTGGTATTGTAACTCGCATTGTTGCCGATTAGGTTGTTCGAGTTGGAGGAAGAAAGATAGAACCCATTCAGATTTCCTATGGCATTATTCAGGGTCAGGTTATTCTGCTGGGAGCCGATGAGATAGATGCCGTAATTTGTATTATCGTTTGCATTATTGTTCGTCAGGTTGTTTCGTTGTGAGTCATAGAGATAGATACCTGAATTAACGTTATGCCCCACAGTGTTGTTGAAGAGCACGTTATCGGTCGAGTCCCACAATTCGATACCAATATTATTTGAATTAACTGTGTTATCGATCAGTGTTACGTGATCCGCACCGTTGATTAACAATATACCTGCTTCGGTGTTCCGGTTCGCCGTATTATTACGGAGTGCTATGTAGTCGGTATTTATGACCGTGATACCCGTGACCGCGTTGCTGGATGCATTGCTGTCAGTAATATTATTCTGTGCATTGTTCATCAGGTAGATACCGTTAGTATTGTAATTGGCAGTAAGACTGGTAAGATTATTATTTGATGATCCGTCCAGGTAGAACCCGTATCCTGTGCCTCCTTTCTTGTTGTAACTTGCGTTGCTCATGTACAGGTTGTTATTCTGGCTTGTTGAATCAAGGTGAAATCCCTGGATGTTGCCGGTTGCGGTGGCATTTGTCAGGTTATTACTACTTGAGGAAGTAAGGTAGAACCCATAGTCATTACTATTCGCAGATCCTCCGGACAGGTCATTATCAGTCGCCTGAATGAAATAATACCCATATTTGTTATTATTGGCGGTATTATTCACCAGGATATTTCCATGGGTAGTCGTTAAGAAGAACCCTGCATTTTTGTTCCCGGTAGCGATGTTATCAATAAGAGTGTCGTTGTGGGAACCGGCCAGGTAAATACCATTTCCATTATCTCCCGTTCCGCTGTTAAAGTTGGCAGTATTCCCCGTGAGATTGATGTAATTTGTTGTGTCGGAAATGTAAATACCGGCAACAGAGTTGGAATTTGCTATATTATTTGTAAGGTTTGAGTTGGTATTTCCGGTTGTGCCGGTAAGATAGATACCATAATTCTGTGATGGCCCATTTGCAGTGTTTCCGGTAAGGTTTGTTTTTTGCGCATTCTCTAGATAAATCCCATATAGGATATTACTGTTCGCAGCATTACCTGAAAGGTTGTTATATTGTCCACTTACTATACTGATACCGGTTCCTACATTAGTACCTGAGTTGCCATTGTTATTCGCAAAGTTATCGATTAGATTATTATTGTGTGATCCAACGAGAGCAATACCCGTTTGTAAATTATTATTTGCTTGGTTTGATATCAGATTGTTGTAATAACTGTTACCGTTTAGTGATATCCCAACATTCTGCATTGTTGGTGAACCTGTTGCGGAATTTCCTGTAAGATTATTATACTGGGCATCCTGAAGAAGAATACCCATATTTTTATTTGAACCTGCGATATTTTGAGTCAAATTGTTGTAATCTGATCCATAAACGTAGATACCTGCCCCAGTCGCAGATATTGTGCTATTTGCTGTATTATTGAAAAGGGAATTGTAATTAGAACCAGAATCTAGTATGATCCCATTATTTACATTGTTGTTTGCGGTGTTGCTACTCAAGTTATTATATTTTGAGTTGGAAAAATGAATTCCATATATTCTATTTTGATTAGCGTTGTTATAACTAAGATTATTGTTATCTGAAAGGTATAATAAAATACCCTCACTCTGAATTGTGCTTACGCCAATTGCTGTATTATTGGTAATATTGCAATATTGTGTTCTTTCTATTTTTATCCCATAAACTGCATTATCACGAATAATATTGGATGATATGTTGTTATTTGTGGACTGGTATACTTTAATTCCGCTTCCATCTATAACTGAAATACCATTCGTGGAAGCATAATTTTCTGAAATATTGTTGTATGAAGAAAATTCGCTTAATATTCCATAGTACTTGTTCGAATTCACAATATTTCCAGAAATATTATTGTTATCGGAATTATCTTTGAGATGAATACCAAACCGTTGATATTGGTTTGATGCGGTATTCCCAGCGCTGTTCTGATCTACATTATTGTTAAGTGATGCAGAATCGAGTTCAAACCCGCTTCCTCCAAATCCCGAATTGCCATTGTTATTAGCAATATTATGAGAAAGTGAATTATTGACTGCATTACTCAACCAGAATCCATAAGCTGCTGAAGATTCTCCCGTACCGGAATTATTTGCACCATTCCAGGACAGTGTATTATTTTTAGAATCTATAATCCTGAAGCCCGCCTGGATGTTATTGTTCGCACTATTGTATGAAATATTATTGTCGTGGCTTTTATTCATGATATAAAATCCATATCCCTCTAATCCAGCTAACCCGATCGTCATACTCGCAGAATTGTTAGTTATCAAATTATCGGCGGAATTATTGAGCTGGATACCATATTTTGCGTTAGTGTCTGCGGTATTCCCTGTGATATTGTTACTATCTGATTGGAAGAGAGAAATTCCTGTATTTCCGTTATTATTAGCCGTGCCGTAACTCACTTCAACGTCATGAGAATTCTGGAGAACAATCCCGGTTCCCGGGTTGTTATCCGCATGGACATTAGTAATATTATTGGTGGGAATTTGGGAGACCGTACTGGCGATCACATTATTGAACATAATACCGGCAATATTGAAGTTCATCAGGGTAATATTTGTGATACTGATACCGCTGAGTGAATTAGAGGTTGATGAAGAAAATGTGTCAAAATTCTCTGCGCTCTGGTTATTAACAATTATCCCATAGTTTGTATATAGACCACTTGTGGTGTTGTAACCATTTAGAATTGCACCCATACCGTCTAAAATAACATTTGATGCATTGATGAGAATTCCAAAATTATTGCCAAAGTTCGAAAATGTTTTCGTTGAACTATCGAATTGAACGCCACCAGAATTGGAATTATTAACCAGATCTAACTGCCATATGTGGTTTGACTGATTAATGATCCATCCTGCTCCGGTGTAGTACGGATTATTTGCAGATATAGTGGTATTGAGGGGAGGATCAGACCATGTATCATTGTAACCGCCATTACCCGAAGTAGAGTTATCCAGGTTCTCATTTCCTGTTGAATTAGACAACGTTGAATTTCCCTCGCTCCCGAAAAGGAATATACTATTATTAGAAGAAGAAAGGCCCTCTTCAGAAGATATTGTCGGAATAGTAGTGATAGGAGATGTTGTTGGCGTTGTGGTTGGAATCTGTGTGGGGCCTGGTGTTGGGATATTATTAGGATCTTGTGTAGGGATCTGAGTAGGTAACTCTGTTGGAACTGATGTAGGTACCTCAGTAGGTACCTCAGTAGGCACCTCAGTAGGCACCTCAGTTGGAACTGATGTAGGGACCTGAGTAGGTACTTCCGTTAGAACCGGTGTTGGGGCCTCAGTAGGCACCTCCGTTGGGATTTCTGTCGGTGCAGCTGTTGGTACAGGATCCACCGGTGCAGGAGGTGTAACCGGGCCTGGATCGCCACCTGGCAATAGGTCTGAACCCCCTGGTGAAGACGGGTCATTACCCGAGGATGATCCTGCCAATACCGGTACTGCACTTCCAAGAATGACTAATAGTGCAACCACAAAAATGGTTAAATAATATACATCTTGTTTAGCTATCATATGGACGCTCCAATAATTTCGGTTAAGCTGGGTACTTTTGATTGCAATAAATACGATGCCACACGCATTTACGAGTAAATGCTGCGTTATAAGACGGTATCTTCAGCGGGATCTATTGAGAAAATTATTTCTCACGATGGAGATCCCGCCGTCCTGGTATACACCTAAATACGCAACATTTAAGGGTTATTTATGATTTCGTCAAGAATAAAGGGCCCCAGCCTCTGCTCTGACACAACAACCTGCTAACGATTGGTAAAAAAAGGTGTCAACACCAGAACATATAAGTTGTTAATTAGATCTAATGATCTTTAATATCGTGTTATAGTAATGAATGATCATATCAGGTTACATCGTCCTTATTTATATTTATTAATATATAAATATAAATAATACGCCATATAATCAGAATAGAAAATAAGTCTAAATTTTGGTTGTATCCTTTTTCCAGTCCGCGATATTCCGGGTTCTATGTAAGGTACATGCAGGATAATCCAAGATCTGGAACTGATTAGAGCACAGAATAAGTATGAGAAAAGTCGCGTTAGTTAAAATTTGCGAATAAAATTAACAGAATAATTACAGGAAAAAAAGATTAGCCGAACAGGGCACCAAGCCCTGCCATGCCGCTCTCTTCCTCTTCTTTCTTTTCTTCCTTGGTCTCTTCCTTTGCTGCTGCAGGTGCTGCACCGGCTGCTACGGGTGCTGCTGCAACTGCTACCTGGGCAACGGCTGCCTTGCTGATTGCATCATCGATGTTAACACCATCGAGTGCTGCAACGAGTGCTTTTACACGGGATTCGTCCACGGCGATACCTGTGGCAGTAAGGACTGCCTTTACGCTGTCTTCCTTTACCGGCTTTCCAGCCTTGTGCAGGAGAAGTGCTGCATAGATATATTCCATCTCAATTCACCTTTAGAATTATTTTCCCTCAGTTATACCTTTGAGGGCAACGGTTTCTCTGTACGCCTTACCAATAATCGCATCAATGACATCTTTCTCGTAGATGCTTGCCTCGATTCCAAGTGCACGTGCTTCGCGGGCTGCCTTTGTTATCATCGGCACGATCGTTTCTTTCGTGGGGATGCCTGCGTTCAACGAGAGGTTGAATGCCTGCCGTCCTGCGAGGGCGATCTGTGCGAGGATCTTGTCTTCATCAATGGCCAGCACCGAGGGCTCGTACATGTCTCCTTCAAAGTAAGCTACCTGGAGGAGCAGCCCAATATCCATCGGCTTGATATCGAGTTTTGCAAGGACCTCTGCCTGTTTCCGGGTGACAGCCTGGCCTTTCTTGACGATTGTTTTCGTCTCGCGGATCTTGACCTTACCGGCCTCGATCGCAGCGGGAATACCTGCCTGCTGGAGTTCACCGACGATGGGACCTGGTTTGAAGCTCGTCGGACCTTTCTCAACGATAATGTCCTCGGGTGCAATCTCTCCTGGTTTTGCCGCCATCTTGGTTTTGGTCTTCTCGAGTGTCTTGAAAAGTTTGAACGGATTCTCGTTTGTGAAGATTAATGCCGAGTGACCTGAAATATACTTTGAAACCGCGGATTTATCGCCACCGATTTCTTCAAAGGCATGCTTGATAAGTGTATTTCTGGTCATCTTGATCGTCGCGGTACCACGAAGGTTCCTGCGGATTTGCTGGACCTGCGTTGCAGGAATGCCATACATATCCACAAGCCCTACCAAGGAAAATTCCCCTGAGTGCTTCTTGATCTCCTCGACTTCTTTTTTCTTCCATGCCGGGAGGTGGTGCGTATACAATGCCATTTATACCAGCCTCACTGCCGGACCCATGGTTGTCTTCACGTATACCGATCTGACGTTCATCGTTCCCTGGTCAAGGACCGCCTCGACTCTTTTCATGACTGCGTCGATATTCTCGGCGACCTGTTCCTCTGACATCTGGGTCGTACCGACCTTTACTGAGAGGACTTTCTTGTCCTTGGTCCTGATCTTCACAGAATTCCGGAGCCGCTCCACAATGGGCTTGATGTCCATGCCCATGGTAATCGGTGTCGGCATCCGTCCCCGCGGACCTAACCGCGGACCTAAGAAACGTCCGACCAGTGGCATGACTGCAGTTTCAGCAAGGAAAAACCGGTACTGTCCGGCGATCTTCCGTGCCTCCCGTGGCTCTCCACCAAGCCGTTCAATCTCTTCAGGGCCGATAATCAGGTCCACGCCAGCCTCTTTAGCCTGCGTGGTGATGTCACCCTTCCCGAGAACCACTATACCGACCGGTTTGCCGATGCCGTGGGGGAGAAGGATTGTCTCATCAATACGATTTTTCGGCTGCGCCATATCGATATTCTTGAGATTGATGGTAATATCTACACTCTCAGAGAACTTACGTTCAGGCGCTTTCTCTTTTGCCGCTTTCACGGCCTCAATAATTTTGGCCCTTTCTACCATCTGATTCCTCCATAGTCCACGACCGTGTACAGAACTGTTCCGCCACGATCTCCTATGGTTTCGCAAATCTATTCAGCGAGAACCTTGTCATAGGCGCCGGAATCAATCGCTGCAAAAACCTCTTTCGGTTTCTTGCCATCCACGTTGACTCCCATGCTGACGCATGTACCGACTACTTCCTTGACTGCATTCTTGATGTCATAGGAGAGCATATCGTCATGCTTCATCTTGGCGATTCTGACAGCGGCCTCGAGCGACAAATTCCCAACAACAATTGTGTTGGGTTCGGCAGAACCCTTCTCGATATTGGCCTCTTTCTTAATGAGTGCCGTCGTCGGTGGAATACCCACCGTGACTGTAAAGTTCTTCTTTTCGTCAACCTGGATCGTTACCGGCACCTGCATTCCGTTGAATGAAGATGTCTTCTTGTTGATCTCGTCGACTACTGCCTTCACATTTATACCGAGGGGTCCCAGTGCCGGTCCAATCGGTGGACCTGCAGTTGCCTTGCCGCCGGGTACCAATACCTCGACCACTTCTGCCATAGTAGTATCACCATGCCGTCCCGTAAGGGTACGAACCTGGGTTAAGTAATGTTGCCCTTCACTGACTTAAACGTGTGGGAGAACAGGAAAAAAGGGATGGTCGGTCAGCGGTCTTCGCCTTTATCAATAACGCGGACATTATCGCCCCTGACCGTTATCGGGATAGGTAGAACACTCTCGTAGAGCTCGACCGTAATCTCCTCTTTACCGGAGTCGATCCGCTTTACGACGGCTTTTTCGCCTTTGAACGGTCCGGCGATCATCTCGACAATTGTCCCTTCGGATATACCGCTCACGACAGGTTTTGGAATAAGGAAATGTGCAACTTCGGCAAGCGTGGTCTCGCCATGAACTACGACGCGCGCGTGTGGGACCTTCTCGACCAGTTGTTCAATCCTGTTCATCTGTTCGGGAGTTTCGACGAGGACATAGCCCTTGAGCTCATCAGGTACGATAATTGCGAGCACCTTCACATCCGAGTCCCCGTTGTCGATTACCTTCTTGATATTGTCAGCAACCGTCCTCTCCTGCTTCGAGGTAGTCTTAATGGCAAAAATACGGTTGGTTTGTTCAGGCATATTCATCAGCGGGGGACTAATAGGAATAGTTCGTAAATGATGAATCCGATAAGACCTATGAGCGCGACCCCGGCAATAACGACGAGCGCGATCTTCTGGAACTCTTCCCGGGTTGGCGTGCGGGCGAGTTTCAGGACACGGAGGTACTTACGTAGTAATTCCTCGTGGAAATCTATTTTCATATTGGGTTTTGGTAATTCCATAATTAATCACTTCAGGAAGTCTATCTCAAATTGCTTCTGAACTTTTGGGTTATTTTTTTCATTCCTTCCATATATTTGTGGTGACCGTACTCCCGTCACGACAAGGAGGGTGCGCATCTTGTTCTGCATATCCGGATCGACCTGTGCGCCCCAGATTATCCTTGCATTCGGGTCAATACGGTTGTAAACTTCCTGCACTGCACCCTCTGCTTCAGCCATGGTCATGTCCGGACCACCGATTACATTGACAAGCGCGGCGTTTGCCCCGGAGATGTCAACGTCAAGCAATGGTGACCTTATTGCCTTCTTTACAGAATCTGCAGCCTTATCTTCACTGTCACTTTCACCCATTCCGATCATGGCGACACCCCCGCGCTCCATGACCGTGCGCACATCGGCAAAATCAAGGTTGACGAGTCCCGGCATCGTGATCAGTTCGGTGATACCTTTAACCGCCCGCATCAGAACCTCGTCCGCTACCTTAAAAGCAGCATAAAGCGGGAGTTTCGGTACCACTTCAAGGAGCCGGTCGTTTGGTACAACAATCACCGTGTCCGCCACATCACGGAGCCGTTCAAGTCCCGCCTCGGCATTCTCCATCCTGATTGCACCTTCTGCAGTAAAGGGAAGTGTCACAACCGCGATTGTGAGGGCCCCTTCTTCACGTGCAGCTTTTGCAACGATTGGCGCACAACCGGTCCCGGTCCCTCCGCCAAGACCGACCGTGAGAAATACCATGTCGCAACCTGCAACCGCACTTTTTATTTCCTGCTCGGTTTCAAGGGCTGCTTCCTCCCCTATCTGTGGGATAGAGCCCGCCCCTAGGCCCCGTGTCCGTTGTCGCCCTATCAGGATCCGGTGATCCGCTTTCGTCCTCGAAAGGTGCTGTGCATCGGTATTTATTGCATACAGTCGGGCCCCGTGGATCCCCTCGTCCATCATGCGGCTTATAGTATTTGAGCCGCCGCCACCACAACCAATGACTGCTATTTCAGTCCGTAACCCCTCCAGAATCTGGTCAAGTTCTGAATCGTTCTTTGAGACATCAAGTGTGTCATCCCTCACTTTAGTCAGTGCCTCTTCTACGATAGACCTCATGTATACCTCTCCAACCCCGGGATGTGGATATCTTTCCTGCCTGAGACCTGGACCATATCGGGAGTGATTACCCTGTTCCCGACATGCACTGCCACCCCCTTCATAAGCAGGCCAAACAAAGGACCCATTGGAACACCGAGTTCGCGCGCCTTCCCGGGGTCCAATTTCTTTTTAAGGATAATCAGGTGATCGCCCTCAATTTCAGTCGCTTCGTTAATAATAATGATTGATACGCATAAGGTTATTAAATCATGTAGTTTTGTTTCCTTCTGGTCCTGTCCTGTAATGAATACCGGGAGGACTGGCGAACTTTTTGTCGAGAGATATACTATCGGCAATTCCCGGAGTCGATCCAGGAATTGTCGCCCACCTGCAGCAAGGACCGTAGAGAGTAATTCAGGACTGATCCTGATAATGACAGGTTCTGCGATTGATTTCAACAAATTGACATGGACTTCCGCATCGGGTTCCCATGATGCCGCCAGTGATCTGATCCGGAGATAATCCTCCCATGGGAGTGCACCGATACCGGTAAGATGGTGCTCAGCAAGCCTGACAATGTCAAGCTCCAGTAACATCCCATCGATACGGGACAGGTGTTTTCCATCAATGGCTTTCCGATCTATAAAGGCAGCCACGGCATGACTTTTGTCCACCATCTGGCTGATCATTTCCTTTGTTATCTTTTCCAGTTCCCTGGTATGCGCAATATGACCAAACGCCCCCTGTGTCGAAAGGGCAATTTCAGTCTGTCGCCGTGCATAATGAGTCCCTCCAAACCCGACGAGGGGAATTGCCTGCCCTGGATCTGCGAGAAGCACGCTCTCTGAAACGGCAAGGCCTGCAGTTTCATCATGCCATTCTGTTT
>JBAQWH010000448.1:0-3641 GCA_049298815.1 Thermoanaerobaculia bacterium
GCGTAAGCCCGTCGCCCTCATCACGGGAGCAAGCGGAGAGATCGGCCATGGTCTGATCACCCGGCTCGCCGAAGAGGGCAATCGACCCGTCATCACACTCGATCTCAAACCGCTCGAGCCAGAGCTCGGCCGTCTCGTGCAGCAGCAGTTCTCCGGCTCGATCCTCGAGACCAACCTGCTCGAACGGATCCTCGCGGAGTACGAGGTCGACCTCGTCTTCCATCTCGCAGCGCTCCTCTCGACGCGCAGCGAGTTCACCCCGGTCGCGGCGCACCAGGTCAACGTCGAAGGGACGATGAACCTGCTCGAGTTCGCGCAGCGGCAGGGGGAGTCGCACGGCCGCTCGGTCGTCTTCCTCTATCCGTCGTCGATCGCAGCCTACGGCATGCCCGACCTCGAGACGAAGGGGCGCGCCGGCAAGGTCAAGGAAGACGACTTCACCACGCCGACGACGATGTACGGCTGCAACAAACTCTATTGCGAGCAGCTGGGTCGCTACTACGCGCGCCACTACAAGCAGCTCTCGGCCGACCCGCTCGCGGGGAAGGTCGACTTCCGCTCCATCCGCTTCCCCGGCCTCATCTCGGCCGTGACCGTGCCGTCCGGAGGCACGTCCGACTTCGCTCCCGAAATGATCCACGCCGCGGCGAAGGGCGAGCCCTATCCCTGCTTCGTCCGCCCCGACACGCGCATCCCCTTCATGGCGATGCCGGACGGGGTCGCGGCGCTCCTCGATCTCGCGGCCGCACCGCGCGAGCGACTGACCCGCACCTCGTACAACATCTCCGCCTTCAACCCCTCGGCCGGCGAGATCCAGCAGATCGTCGAGAGGGCGTTCCCGAACGCGCAGATCACGACGAGCGTCGACGTGAAGCGCCAGGGGATCGTCGACTCGTGGCCCGCCGATGTCGACGACTCCGCCGCGAGGAACGACTGGGGCTTCGCGCCGCAGTACGGCCTCGAGCGCGCCTTCGACGATTACCTCATCCCGAGGATCCGCGAGCGATACAGGTGAAGAAAAGAGTGAAGAGTGAAGGGTGAAGAGTGAAAGCCACCACCCTTTCACTCTTCACTCTTCACTCTTCCAACCTACCCCGCCGTCCCGTGCCCCTTGCCGGTCGTGTAGTCGTACTCCGAGCCGAAGACGCTGTGCGGGATGAAGTAGACGAGCAGCGTGACCACGCCGGCCGCAAAAATCGCGCGGCGGTTCCGCCTCCCTCCGCGGTTCGTCCAGGCGGCGACGCCCCACGCAAAGAGTGAGACGAGCACCTTGTTGTCCGTCCAGTCGTAGCCGAACGGGACGCCGGCCCACCAGACGCCGAAGGCATACCACTGGATGAGCGGCCCAAGGACGAAGGCGCCGAGGAGCAGGGAGGCGATCGTGGCGACGAGCAGTCGGCGGAAATCGCCGTCGACGATCGCTTCGAGCACGGTCCGGATCGCGAACATCATCGAGGTGAAGATCGCGAGGATGTGGGCGATGAGCGCCCAGGTCGGCACCCCGGCCTTGAACCGCGCGTAGACCGGCCGGTCTCCGGTGACCGACACGAACCCGCCGGTCCCGGCGGCGATTCTCACGAAGAACTCGTACTTACCGGCCCGCTCGGGAAGGCCGGGGAGTGCGGCACCCAGCCCGGCCAGCGACGTCGCGCGTCCGCGGCGCTCGAACGAGAAACTGCCGCGCTCCATCGGTACGACCGACCAGGCGTCGTTCGAGCGATAACGCCGGTACTCGACCTGCCCCCTGATCCCGGGCGGAACCGGGTCGAGCAGCACCAGCGGAAGCGCCGTTCTGACCGTCTCGCTCCTGACGAAGAAGAAGCGCACCGGGCCGGCGTCGGTATCGACCTGCCCCTCGAGCGGCGAGGTCGGACCGGTCCGGTCCTGCCAGGTGAAAGTCAGGAGCGTGAAGACGATCGCCGCGACCCAGAGAAGGCGGCCGACGAGCAGCGGGCGGGCGTGCGCGAGGTTTCGTAGCGAGACGATGGCGTCCTCCCCAGCAGGATTCGGGCAGGACCGTCGGTCTCCGCTCCGCGATGCGTGCCCCGGCCCGGCCGGAACGCGCGACGGGGCAGCCTAGCTTCGGCAGCGCGCAGCCTCGCGTGTTTGACGTCACACGAACGCGCCGCGAAGCGCAATGCGCTCAGAGGCCCGGTTTGACGACCAGCAGCTTGTCGATGCGACGGCCGTCCATGTCGACGATCTCGAAGCTGAAGCCCTTCGACTCCACGCGGTCGGCGACGCGTGGCACCCTTCCGAGCAGCGACACGACGAAGCCTGCGACGGTGTCGTGCTCCGACGCCTCGTCCTCGCTGAGTCGGAGGCCGACCTCGCTCGCGAAATCGTCGAAGTTCATCATCGCGTCGACCAGCCACGAGCCGTCCTCGCGCTCGACAAGCGTGTGGTCCTCCTCCTCGAGCCCGAGGACGCGGGTGGCGAGGTCGGCGACGGTGACGATCCCATCGAAGCCGCCGTATTCGTCGACCACGATCGCGATCTCGGACCTGCGCCCCTGGAATTCGTGCAGGATCTGCAGCGCCGAAGCGGTTTCCGGAAAGACCAGCGCTTCCTGCACCGCGGCCCGAAGGTCGACCGGAGTCCCCGCGAAACAGCCGGCGATGAGGTCCTTCACGTCGAGGACGCCGATGAAATGATCGAGCGCCCCTTCCGCGACCGGGAAACGAGAGTACCCACTCTCGACGATCACCTGCTGAAGCTCGCTGACCGGGCGGGTGAGGTCGAGCCAGACCACCTCGTGTCGCGGCGTCATGATCGCGCTCGCCGCCCGGTCAGCGAGCGCGAACACTCCCTTGATCATCTCCTCCTCGGCCGGATGGAACTCCCCGGTCCTGCGCCCCAGCTCGAGCAGCGACGTCAGTTCCTCCTCCGTCACCGCCGGCTCGTTCGAGGCGCGGATGCGGAGGACCTTCAGCACGGCCGCGGTCGAGATGCTGAGCAGCCAGACGACCGGCCGCCCGAGATGCGAGACCCGGCGCATGAACGGCGCAACCGCAGCTGCGATCCGCTCCGGGTTCGTCAGCGCCACCCGCTTCGGCACGAGCTCACCGATGACGAGCGAGAGATAGGTGATCGCCAGGATGACGACGAGGAGACCCGCGGTCTCTCCATGGGGAGCGATCCAGTCGATGGTGTTGAACTTCGCGCCGAGCTCCTCGGCGATCGTCGCACCACCGAAGACGCCGGCCACGATTCCGATGAGCGTGATCCCGATCTGCACCGTCGAGAGGAAATCGTTCGGCCGTTCGGCAAGCTCCAGGGCCACGGTAGCGTGGCGGTCACCTTCCTCGCTGCGGGACCGCAGCCGCCCCTTGCGCGACGACACGACCGCAATCTCCGCCATCGCGAAGAATCCGTTCGCAACGACGAGAATGAGAATCAGCACGATCTCGAGGGTGATCCGCGTGGACATCCGACTCCTTCGGCGCCTGCCTTCCGGATCAAGCGCACTGAACTGCTGGCGGCGTTGCAAGAGCGATGCTGCCGGGCTGTTTCGCGGCCACGAGTGGGCGCTCGAGGCGCGCGATGCCGGCGTACGCGAGCCGATCGCGTCGACTCCGACGCCGGCGGACACGCCGGGCCGAAGGCGCCTCGCGTGCTCTTCGACGAGCTCGCGGACCTCG
>JBAQWH010000449.1:0-4874 GCA_049298815.1 Thermoanaerobaculia bacterium
TCTCTCGGAACTCGCGAGGGAGCTCTCGTCGGGCGATCGTCGCGCCGTCGCCGTGCCGTGCGATGTCCTGGATGCGGCCTCGGTCCGAGAAGCAGCGCGACGTGCGGAACAGGAGCTCGGCGGCCCGATCGACCTCGCGATCGCAAACGCCGGGGTCTCCATCCCTGGGCACGCGACGAAGTTCAACCTCACCGACGCGGAGCAGATCATTCGCGTGAACGTTCTCGGGGTCCTGTACCTGTTCGATGCAGTGATCCCGTCGATGGTGGAGCGCCGCTCGGGCCATTTCGTCGGCGTCGCCTCGCTCGCGGGACTTCGAGGACTGCCGTCGGGCGCAACCTATTCGGCGAGCAAGGCGGCGGTGCAGGCATTCCTCGAAGCGAGCCGGATCGAGCTGGCGCCGTACGACGTGGCCGTGACGACCGTGAATCCCGGTTTCGTTGCGACGCCGATGACCGAGAAGAATCGGTTCAGGATGCCGTTCCTGATGACAGCGGAGGAGTCGGCGGCTCTGATTGCGGAACGGCTCGGGAAGCGCCCTCGGGTGATCGAGTTTCCGGCGCCGATGTCGGCCCTGATGCGCTTCGCGCGGCTCCTTCCGGCGCCGCTGTACGAGCGGATGGTCGCGCCGTACGGCAGGCGGAAGCTCGACCCCGGCCGCGTAAAGCGGTGATGAGGCCTCGTGACGGCGCCGCACGCGGCGACGCCGTCACGAGTGTTTTTGGGTCAGGGGATTGGAACGATCGCGTTCTGCTCGATTGCCTGCACCGCCGGTTCGCAGCGGAGTGCCGCGATCTGCGCCTGCGTCAGCTCGGCGCTGAAGGCCTGGAGCGCGTGCTCGTAAATGTGCAGCGGCGTGAAGCCGTAGCGCGCCGCCAGCTGCGCGGTGACTGCGGCCGCGTCGGTCTTCGAGTGGAAGATGACGATCCACCCCTTCGCAGGGATCGGCGCGAGGCGCAGAGGGGCCGGGGTGTTGCAGGTCGGCATCACGATCGCGTCCGACGGGGCGACTTCCGTCGACGTCGCCGTGACGAAGTCGGCGTCTCCGGTGTCGGACCGGACGATTGAGCCGTAGACGTACAGGCCACCGGTCGAGCGAACGCGGATCATCGCATCGTCGAGCGGTCCGGCCTGGAAGTGCGCGAACACGTCGTTCATCAGGTAGAGGCCGCGAGCGGGGACTTCGACCGAGTAGGCGCCGAGGAACTCGCCGCTCTTCTCGTAGAGCGAGATCCACGCGCCGACGGGAGCCGAGGCGGGATTCGCGAGCCCGACGTTCGTCCGGTTGACCCCGAGGCCGCTGAGGCCGGGGAGCATCGCGTCCATCGAGAGGCTGCCGACCGGCATCGCGTGGACGGTCTGACCATACTGGCCGGCTGCGGAAGCGGTGTTGTAGATCCGGGCCCGTGCGGTGAGTTTCGCCGTCGGAGACAAGGCGACGATGCGCAGCATGCCGCTTCCGGTCTGGCGGCCGAATGCGGTCGACAGGAGGTCGCGGTATGTCACGGTCGCAAACGGCTCGATCGAGACCGTCGTGACCTGGTCGGGGCTTCCGTGACCCGACAGCACCAGGTAGACCGGCTCGGCCGCGAGGCCCGGTCGTGCGAGATTCGTGACGTAGACGTCGGTTCGCCACTGGCTGCCGGCGGCGCCGGCCGTGCGGCCGACGATCGGGATCACGAGCTCGGCGCCGGCGAACTCCGTGGCACGCGCCATCGGGGCCATTGCGGCCAGAATCAGTGTGAAGAGAAGGGCTTTCCTCATTCCGTGGGGTCTCCTTTCCATGAGCAAACTCCTTGCGGAGAGAGCCTCGGACGTGGTTTGGGCTTCGGACGTGTGTCCCGTGTTGCGGTGTGTCGTGAGAAATACGCAAGGAGCGCCGCACCGTTTCGTCGCCATCCGGTGAACAGCTGGTGACGCACTCGGGACGCGGTCCCGAATCCTCGGGCTACAGGTCGCTCTCCGGCCCGCGATAGACTCGCGCCCCATGAACAAGGCGACGGCCGCCGTCCGACTCTGGTCGCTGAAGAACGTCTTTCTCCTCGCGTTCGTGAAACCGTCGGTGCTGGAGCTGAGCGAACAGCGCTGCGTCGTGAGGATCCCGCTCAGCTGGCGCACCCGGAATCACTTGCGGTCGATGTACTTCGGCGCTCTGTGCATCGGTGCGGACATCGCGGGGGGACTGATCGCGTTCGAGCTGATTCGCAGGTCGGGCGCGAAGGTGGCCTTCATCTTCAAGGACGTCCGTGCGGAGTTCCTCAAGCGGGCCGAGGGGGATGTGGTCTTTACCAACGAGGACGGCGCGCTGGTTCAGGATCTCGTGCGCCGCGCACTCGAGACCGGCGAACGGGAAGAGGCAACCGTGCGGGTCACCGCCCGCGTGCCGTCGAAGCTGGGCGACGAGCCGGTTGCGCAGTTCGCGCTCACGCTGTCGCTCAAGCGGCGCTGACGTCTGGAGGTCCGCCCTACAGTCCGGATCACCGCACGATCTTGACTGTCACCTTGTCGGCCCGGCTCAGGTCGCGGACGAGGGTGTCGATGAAGCGGTCGTTCGACATGAATCCCTTGCCCCAGGAATCCCATGCCGCGAGAACCTTCTCGCTCTTCATCTGATCCGCCGTCTTTCCCGCCTCGAGTCCCGCTGCGACGATCGCGGACGTCTCCTCGAGCATCTTCACGAAGGCGCCGAGCGCCGCCGCGTCACCCAGCGGCCCGTGCCCGGCGATGAGCTTCGCGTCCTTCGGCAGGGTCGCGAGGACCTTCTTCACGTTCGCGATCATCCCCTTCACGCCGCCGCCGGCGTCGACGTCGATGACCGGGAAGAATCCGTTGAAGAAGAGGTCGCCCACGTGGACGACGTTCGACTTCGGGAAGTAGATGACCGCGTCGCCGTCGGTGTGGCCGTGGGGGAGGTGCAGAGCGCGGATGTCCTCGCCGTTCAGATGGATCGTGAGCGTGTGGTCGAACGTGACGACCGGGAGCGCTCCCTTCGGCGCCGGCGGCACCTTGCGGGTCGGCGTCTCCATCCCGCTCGCGAGCCGCTTCCGGACGTTCTCGTGTGCGACCAGAGGAGCCATCGCGCCGAACGCCTCGTTCCCGCCGGTGTGATCGCCGTGGTAGTGCGTGTTGAGGACGAACCGCACCGGCTTGTCGGTGATCGATTTCAGCGCCGCGGTGATCTTCGGCGCGAGCGGTGCGTACTGGTCGTCGACGACGACGATGCCATCCTCGCCGACCGAAACGCCGATGTTGCCACCGGCACCGGTCAACATGTAGACCGACCCGGCGACGAGCGTCGGCTTGATCTCGACCTTGCTGAAGTCCTGAGCGAAGAGGGGAGCGGTCAGGAAAGCCGCGATGAGGGGGATTGTCGATCTGCGCATCCGTGCATTGTCTCCGCGGGCAGGCCGGGAGAGAAGAGCTGCGTTCTGGCCCGGCCATTGCCCGACAATGGCGGCATGGCGGAACTGAAGGTCTCACTGCCCGGAGAGCTTGCCGATGCACTGCAGGCGGCAGGAGCGCGCCTGCGCTTCGGGTTCCCCCGCTGGCTGCGGCCATTCGTCGTGCGCGGGGTCGTGGGGATCACACTGGGCCGGACGATCTACCTCCTGCCGGAACTGGAGGAAGACGCGAGGGCTGACATCGGACGGATTCTCCGCCACGAGCTCGTCCACGTCCGCCAGGTGAACCGGCTCACGCTGCCGCTTTTCCTGCTCCGATACGCTGGCGAGTTCACGGTCGGGCTGATCCGCGAGCTCTCGTTCGACCGCGCGTACCGCAACATGCCGCTCGAGGCCGAGGCTTTTCGCGAAGAGGCGGAGGATGATCCGGCTCACGGTTCCTTCGGGAACACGAGCCTATAATCGCCGTGCCGGTGACAGCATGATCCAGTTCCATGCACTGGAAGCGCCCCAGCTCTCGCGCTTTCTCGAGCGCCAGAAGTCCGGCCGGTCGCTTCGCGACGATGTCGATCTCGACCTCGTGCTGCGGCAGATCCTTCAGAAAGCGTACGAGTTCGTGCCGTCGGAGTCGGGCTCGATCCTGCTCGACGATCCTTTCCGCAAGGTCGACTCCCGTGCCGACAACGACCTGGTTTTCGTCGCCACGTTCGGCGATTCGAGCAGGGATCTGGTGGGCCAGCGCCTCTCCGCCCGCCACGGCATCGTTGGTCACGTCTACCAGAGCGGCCATCCCTATCTGTCGACCGACGCGCAGACCGACAGCCATTTCTACCGCGACATCGACGCGCAGATCGGGCACACGACGCACTCGATCGTCGCGGTGCCGGTTTACATCGGGAAGAACGTTTGCGGCGTGCTGGAGCTCGTCAACCGAGCCGGCGACAAGAAGTTCAGCCACCGCGACATGACGCTGCTGGAGATCTTCGCCGGCTACACGTCGTTCATGCTCCAGAACGCGCTCGAAGCACGCCGGGCGCACGAGCTCGCGAAGAAGGACGACCTGACCGGCCTGTACAACGACCGGTGGTTCCACATCCGGTTGAGCGAGGCGCTCACCGAAGCGCGCCTCTCGCGTTCGTCGTCGGTCCTGATCTTCCTCGACCTCGACCGATTCAAATGGATCAACGACTGCCACGGGCATCTGGCGGGGAGCCAGGTGCTGCGCGAGGTCGGGTTCCTCCTCAAGCGGATCGTCCCCGGCGGCGAGGCGACGGTCGCACGTTACGGCGGCGACGAGTTCGTGATCATTCTCCCGAAGAGCGACGAGGCCGAGGGACGGCGCGTCGCCCAGCGAATCTGCGACGCGATCGCGCAGACGACGTTCGTCGATCGCGAGTGGGGCTTCGCGATGCCGCCGCTTCATCTCTCCGGCATCCTCACGGCCTCCCTCGGCGTCGCCAGTCACCTCGCGTG
>JBAQWH010000450.1:0-18567 GCA_049298815.1 Thermoanaerobaculia bacterium
CTGGCCGACGAACCGACCGGCAACCTCGATTCCGCGATGGGCGAAGAGATCATGGAGATCCTCCACGACCTCAATCGGACCGACGGCACCACGATCGTGATGGTCACCCACGACGACCGCTTCGCGAAGCGGACCGACCGCGTCGTCCGCCTCTTCGACGGCCGCCAGGTTGCGTGAGGAGAATCGCACCGTGATCAGTCACGTCAGGCTCGCACTCAAGGTCCTCGGCCGGAGGAAGTTCTTCACCTTCATCTCGCTCTTCGGCATCACCCTCACCCTCGTCGTCCTCATGGTCGCCACGGCGATCCTCGACAACGTCTTCGCGCCCCGTCAGCCGGAGAGCCGCTTCGACCGCGTGCTCATGATCACGACTCTCGGCATCTACGGACCGCACTTCGGACGCACCGCAGAGCCGGGCTTCGGCTTCATCGAGCGCTACGTCAAAGGGCTGCCCGGCGCCGAGGAGACATCGGCTTTCACGACCGTCCAGTCGTCGGCGATCTTCGACCAGGGCGTCCGCATCCCGACCTACGTCCGCTGGACCGACGGCGCGTACTGGCGCGTGCTCGACTTCCAGTTCGTCGAGGGCGGCCCCTTCTCGGCCGCCGACGACGAGCAGGCGAACTTCGTCGTGGTGATCTCCGACGACCTGCGGCAGAAGCTGTTCGGCGACGAGCCGGCGCTCGGCCGCACGATCGCGATCGACGGCCGCGGCTACCGCGTGACCGGGGTCGTGCCGCCGGTTGCGATCTCCCGAGCGGTCGCGTTCTCCGAGATGTGGATGCCGATCGGGACGATGAAGGGGAACGAGTTCCGCCGGCAGACCCACGGCGACTTCAACGCGATCGTCCTCGCGTCGAGCCCGCGTGATTTCGAACGGCTGCGGAGCGAGCTCGCCGCCCGTCTCGACCGGTTCGTCTTCGACGACCCGAAACAGTTCGACCGCGTCGTCGCCGGGCTCGACACACCGTTCGAGGCGGTCGCGCGGCAGACCCTCGGCAACCAGGTCGAGGGCCGCGCCGCCATCCTCCGCACGATCCTCGTCGGAGTCGCCCTGCTCTTCCTCGCCCTCCCGACGATGAACCTCGTGAGCATCAACCTGAGCCGCATCCTCGAGCGGGCCCCGGAGATCGGCGTCCGGAAATCGTTCGGCGCGTCGTCGGGCGCCCTGGTCCGCCAGTTCATCCTCGAGAACGTCGTCCTGACGCTCGCCGGCGGTGCGCTCGGATTCGCCCTGACGGTTCTGGTGCTCCGAGGGCTCGCGGCGGCCGACTTTCTCCCGCATTCGGACTTCGAGGTGAACCTGCGCGTCTTCGGCTACGCACTGCTCATCACCCTCGGGTTCGGCGTCGTGTCGGGCGTCTATCCCGCCTGGCGGATGTCGCGCCTGCATCCGGTCGACGCCCTCAGAGGAGGTGCCCAGTGATCCGCCATCTGTTGAAGCTCGTTTGGAACCGCAAGCGTGCGAACGCACTGATCGTCGCGGAAATCTTCGTCTCGTTCCTGGTCGTGTTCGGCGTGATGACCGGCGCGATCACGCTCGCGACGCAATGGAATCGTCCGCTCGGTTACGAATGGCGCGACATCTGGGACGTGAGGATCGAGATCGACCTGGAGCCTGAAAGGAGGAATGGAGCGGAGCTCCGCGAGACGCTGCTTCGGATGGAGCGCGAGGTGGAGACGCTTCCGGAGGTCGAGTCCGCCGCGATCGCCCGGACGCCGCCGTATGCCTTGTCGACGGCGGAACACATCCGCTTCGTGAACGGCCGGTCGGTGACCTGGATGTCGGACGAGGTGTCCGACGGCTTCCTGGAGACGATGCAGCTGCGCGTAGTGCGCGGGCGATGGTTCGACCGCTCCGACGACGGAGCGCAGCACAGGCCGGTCGTCCTCGACTCGAACGCCGCGCGGGCGACCTGGGACGACGCCGACCCGATCGGGAAGACCATCGAGGACGGGGAGGGGGTCTTTCTCCGTGTCGTCGGCGTGGTCGAGGAGTTCCGCAAGGACGGAGAGACCGCACTGCCCCGCAACATGATCTTCCATCGATTCACCACCACTCCGGTCGATGCCGGCGGCGGCAGCCACCTGCTCGTCAGGCTGCGTCCAGGCACCGACGCCGCGTTCGAAGAGACGCTCCTTGCGACGCTCCAGGGGATCGCTCCCGACCTCACGTTCCGCGTCCGGCCGATGGACCAGATGAGGCAGCGCTCGATCCGGATGATCCTCATGCCGCTGGTCACCGCGGGGATCGTGGCGCTGTTTCTCGTCTCGATGGTCGCACTCGGCCTGACCGGCGTGCTCTGGCAGAACGTCACGCGAAGAACCCGTGAAATCGGTGTGAGGCGTGCGCTCGGTGCGACCGGCGGGGATGTGTACGGGCAGGTGCTGGGGGAGGTCGTGGTCCTCACCTCGCTCGCTCTGGCGCTCTGTGCCGGCGTCGTCCTGCAGCTTCCGATCCTCGGCATCTTCAGGGTCGTGCCTCCGGGCCTCTTCACCGTCGGACTGGTCGGGGCGCTTGCCGCGATTTACGTCCTCACGCTACTTTGCGCGCTGTACCCCAGTTGGCTTGCGTCCCGCCTGCAGCCGGCGGACGCTCTCCGTTACGAATGAGCAACCTGATTCTCGTCGTCGACGACGACGCGTCGATCACCGCGTCGCTTGCTCTGCTGCTGAAGCAGAACGGCTACCGCTCCGTCGTGGCGAACACGCCGCTCGAGGCGGTCGACGCGGTCCGCCGCGAGCGCCCGGACGCGATGGTTCAGGACATGAACTTCAGCCGCAACACGACAGGGGAGGAGGGACTCGATCTCCTCTCCCGCGTGAAGGCTGAGCGCCCCGACCTCCCGGTGATCCTGATGACCGCATGGGGATCGATCGGGCTGGCGGTCGAGGGGATGAAGCGTGGCGCGGCCGATTTCTTCGTGAAGCCGTGGTCGAACGCCGGCGTCGTGCAGTCGATCGCGACCGCACTGGCACTGGCGCGCACCGCAAGCGCGGAATCGTCGCTCGACCGCGCGCAGCTCGACGAGCAGTACGACTTCTCGATGATCGTCGGGAGCGATCCGAAGCTGCTCGCTCAGCTGGCGCTCGTGGGGCGCGTCGCGCCGACCGATGCCTCCGTCCTGATCACCGGAGAGAGCGGCACAGGCAAGGAGCTCGTCGCCGAGGGCCTCCATCGCAACAGCCGGCGCCGCGGATCGCCCTTCGTGAAGGTCAACCTCGGCGGGATCTCGGCCTCGCTGTTCGAGAGCGAGATGTTCGGCCACGTCCGCGGCGCCTTCACCGACGCGCGCGAGAACCGCAAGGGGCGTTTCGAGGTCGCCGACGGAGGCACGATCTTCCTCGACGAGATCGGCGAGCTCGACCTCGGCTCGCAGGTCAAGCTGCTCCGTGTCCTGCAGGACCGCACGTTCGAAGTGCTCGGCTCCAGCCGCGCACGGTCGGTCGACGTCCGGATCGTCTCCGCCACCAACCGCCCGCTGCAGGACCTCGTGCAGGGCGGCAGCTTCCGGGAGGACCTGCTCTACCGGCTCAACCTCATCAACGTGCACCTCCCGCCGCTCCGCGAGCGGCGAGGCGATATCCCGGCGCTCGCCAGGCACTTCCTCAGAATGGCCAACGAGGCGTACCGCACCGACGTCTCGGCGATCTCGCCGCGGGCGGCCGAATGGCTCAAGGCGCAGCCGTGGCCGGGCAACATCCGGCAGCTCCGCCAGACGATCGACCGCGCGGTGCTGATCCGGGGTGGGAAGGAGATCGACGTCGGCGACTTTTCCGCGGTCGCCGACCTCGCGTCGGTCTCGCCGCGCGGAGACGCGATGCCGGAGGCCGGCTCGATCACGCTCGACGAGATGGAGCGGCGGATGATCGTCAAGTGCATGGAGCGCTTCGAGGGGAACGTCTCTCGCGCCGCGGAAGCGCTCGGGCTGAGCCGGGCCGCGCTCTACCGCCGTCTGGAGAAGCATGGAATCCAGTCGGAGTAAACCGGTGCCGGGAGCGCGAGGCGGGCTGTCGGTCCGGACGCGGATCATCCTCTATCTCACGGCCGTGCACGCGGTCCTCGCAGCCGGCGCAGTTTTCCTGCTGACCGAGCGGCCGATGCTCCTCTTCGCCGTGGAGCTGCTGTTCGTGGCATCCATCGCCGCCGGGGTTCATCTCGTGCGGACGCTCTTCCTGCCGCTGGAGGTCGCGCGCGCCGGCGCGGAGCTGATCGCCGAACGGGACTTCACCTCGCGATTCGCCGAGACCGGCTCTCCCGAGTCGGACCGGCTGATCGAGATCTACAACCGGATGGCGGAACGCTTGAGAGAGGAGCGCCTCGCTGCCGAGGAGCGGCATCAGCTGCTCGAGAAGATCGCGGCCGCGTCGCCGGTCGCGATCGTCATCTGCGACTTCGACGGCGAGGTCGAGCGGATGAACCCGGCGGCCGAGCGGACGATCACGCCGGAGCTGCTCGCGCAGCTTCGCGTGATCCCGGCCGGCGAGTCGCGCCTGGTCCAGCAGCACGGCTCGCGGCGCTTCAAGGCGAGCCGCGCCGAGTTCCGCGACCGCGGCTTCGTCAAGACGTTCTACGTCGTCGAGGAGCTGACCGAGGAGCTGCGCCTGTCCGAGAAGGCGGCGTACGAGAAGCTGATCCGGATCATGTCGCACGAGGTGAACAATTCGGTCGGCGCGGTGCGGTCGCTCCTCGAGTCGTCGCTCCGGTATGGGGCGCAGCTCGGGGAACACGACAGAGGGGACTTCGAGTCTGCGCTGACGATCGCGTCGCTGCGGATCGAAGCGCTCAACGAGTTCATGTCCGGCCTTGCGGAGGTGGTCCGCATCCCGCCGCCGCGCAGACGTCCGACCGCGATTGCAGCGCTCGTCCAGCGCGTCATCGCCGTCATGGCCTCGGAGATGGAGGCGAAGGAGGTTGCGGTGGAGGTGAATCTCGCCGATCCGTCCGACTACCTCGTCGATGCGGCGCAGATCGAGCAGGTCGTCCTCAACGTCGTTCGCAACGCGATGGAGGCGTCCGGGAAGGGCGGCCGCGTCTCGGTCACGTTCGTCGGTGGCGTATTGACGGTGGCGGACAGCGGTCCCGGGATCTCCGAGCTGGTGCAGCCGCAGCTGTTCGCGCCGTTCTACACGACCAAGCGGGACGGCCGGGGGATCGGCCTGACGCTGGCGCACGAAATTCTCTCGGCGCACGGGCTGGAGTTCTCCCTGGTGAGCCTGCCGAGGGAGGGAGCGGAGTTCCGCATCGGGTTCACGTCGGCGGTCGAGTCGTCAGTGGTTAGTCGTTAGTCGTTAGTAAAGGCCCTAACCACTAACGACTAACGACTAACGACTCGTCCTGCGGGGCCGCAATCGCATTTCGTGGAGACACACGTTCGCCACCGTATGAAGGTCGGGGGAGGGGGAGCTTCCGGGAAGAGGATGGGTTGCGCGTTCAGAGAGAAGAAGTTCTGAGGGCCGCAGGGGACGCGGCATCGGTGACGTGTGTGGTCAGAACGCGCGGAAGAAAGGCTGTAGCGGCCAGGAAGACCAATCCGGCAGCCACCAAGGGGATCGAGAGGTCGAGGCCAGCGAACGCGGAGGCCACCCGTGAGCGGGGGGACACTGCGATCGTGCGCTGCGCGCGCATTCCATGAGAAACGTTCACTTGGATTGCTGGCTCCGAGTCGAACTGTAGCGGCGGAGCGACAACCTACGGGTGTCTGGGCCCACGTCGCGATGTGATGTGGCGCACATCTCGGAGCGACATGGAGGATCAGGCTCGGACACGGCTGAAGAAACCCCGCTTGGTCCACAAACCCCAGAAGTTCGGAGTGTTTTGTGACATTTATCACGGCGGCTCGTGACTTCAGTCGGTGCGGGGAGCGATGAGCACTTCTACATTCTGTGACGTGCGAGTCGGGTGAACTGAAACGGAGGCCGTATGCCGTCGCCATACAACCTGGAAGTCGAGTACAACTGCTCCGAGTGCCGTGTCCGAGCCGAGCGGTTGTTCTGCAACATGTCACAGAGCGCTGTAGAGGCGCTCGACACGGTGAAGTTCACCGGTCTCTACCCGAAGGGCTCCCTCCTCTTCGTGGAAGGTGAGGAACCGCGGGGAGTTTTCATTCTGTGCAGTGGTCGGGCGAAGCTGACCACCTCCTCCACCGAGGGGAAGACGCTGATCGTCAAGATCGCCGAGCCTGGAGAGGTTCTCGGTGCCAGTGCCACGATTCTCGGCAAGCCATATGAGGTCTCGGCCGAGACGATCGAGCCCTCGCAGCTGAACTTCATCAAGCGCGAGGATTTCCTCAAATATCTCCACACCCACGCCGAGGCCTGTCTTCACACCGCCCAGCAGCTCAGCGAGAAGTACCACGCCGCCCAGCGCGAGATCCGTTCCCTCGGCCTCTCGCAGACGACGTCGGAAAAGCTCGCCCGTCTCCTGCTCGACTGGTGCGACCGTGGCGGCGAGCAGACCACCAAGGGCATCCGCCTCAAGGTCCTGCTCACCCACGAGGAGATCGCCCAGATGATCGGGACCACCCGCGAGACCGTGACGCGTCTTCTCAGCGATTTCAAGAAGAAGAAGATCATCGACGTGAAGGGCTCGAGCCTTTTCGTCCTCAGCAAGCCGTCACTCGAGCACATGGTGAGCGTCTAGCTCATCGGAGCGAACGGGCAGGGCGCGTCCCTGCCCGTTGCATTTTCCGGCTGAGACCAGGTCCCATCAGCTCGCCGGATGTGACGTCACACACTCACGTCATCGTGTGAGAGTCACCGTAGTGCCCCCGGCCCGCCGTTACGGTGCGGACTGGTGGTTACATCGGGTGTTCCCAATGAGGTGCCAACGTGGCCATTGAGACAGTCATGGACCGGACCGAAACGATTCAAACCCTCGTAGCGCAGGCGCTCGCGCCGGTCGAGACCCTCCAGTCCTGGCCGGCCGGCACAGTCCTGTTCCGCGAAGGCGACCAGCCTGAAGGCGTCTACTTCATCCACTCCGGCGAAGTCGATCTCTCGTTTTCCTCTCCCCGTTCCGGTGAGGCGAAGGCGCTCCTCATCGCCGGCGGCGGTCAGATCCTCGGGTTGACGTGCGTCGTCTCGGGACGGGTCCACGACAGTTCCGCCAGGACGCGCTCCGCGTGCGTCACCGGCTTCGTCGACAAGCGCGAGTTCCTGCGCCTCCTCGACGAGATGCCGGCGCTCTGGCTGTCGGTGCTGCAGATGATCAGCTCCAACATCAATGCCTGCTGGGACTGCATGAGGACCCTCGGCGCAGCCGCCAGGTAGAGAGGATTCCGGGCAGTTCGAACGCATCGTGTCAGGCGTCCGGCGGCGCGGCAGCGCGGGCTCGTGAATCCCTCCTTGTGATTTGAGTCACTCCTCGAATTGACGGCAATCATGCCGCGATGTTTGCCGTCTCGCTACCTTCGCGGTGGAGGAAGTCAGTCCATGTCCGTAGCCGAAGCAGCCACCCCCGACGTCGCGCCGGCCGCTGAAAAGCCGAAGGCGCACTACGCGATGCTGGATGGCAACGAAGCCGTCGCCCGCGTGGCCTACAAGGTCAACGAAGTCATCGCGATCTACCCGATCACGCCGTCCTCGCCGATGGGCGAATGGTCCGATCAGTGGGCGTCCGAGAAGCAGCCCAACCTGTGGGGGACCATCCCGTCGGTGGTGGAGATGCAGAGCGAAGCCGGCGCCGCCGGTGCGGTCCACGGCGCGCTGCAGACCGGGTCGCTGGCGACGACGTTCACCTCGTCGCAGGGCCTGCTGCTGATGGTGCCGAACATGTACAAGATCGCCGGCGAGCTGACGCCTGCGGTCATCCACGTGGCGGCGCGCACGGTCGCGACCCACGCCCTCTCGATCTTCGGCGATCACAGCGACGTGATGGCGTGCCGCTCGACCGGCTGGACGATGCTGGCCTCGGCCAGTGTGCAGGAAGCGCACGACTTCGCCTTGATCTCGCAGTCGGCGACCCTCCAGACGCGTATCCCGATCATCCATTTCTTCGACGGATTCCGCACGTCGCACGAAGTGGCGAAGGCGCAGCTCCTCTCCGAGGACGAGATGCGCGCGATGATCGACCTCGACCTCGTCTTCGAGCACCGCACCCGCTCCCTCTCGCCCGACCATCCGGTCATCCGCGGCACAGCGCAGAACCCCGACGTCTTCTTCCAGGCGCGTGAGCGCTCGAATCCCTTCTATGCGGCCGCCGCCGCGACGATCGCCGAGACGTTCGAGCGGTTCGCCCGCGTCGCGGGCCGCCGCTACCTCCCCTACGAGTACGTTGGAGCCGCCGACGCCGATCGCGTGATCGTCCTCATGGGCTCCGGCTGTGAGACCGTCGAAGAGACGGTGAACGTGCTTCGCGCACGCGGCGAGAAGGTCGGCGTGCTCAAGGTCCGGATGTACCGGCCGTTCGACATCCACAGCTTCGTCGACGCGATTCCCACGGCGGTGAAGTCGATCGCGGTCCTCGACCGGACGAAGGAGCCTGGCGCGAACGGTGAGCCGCTCTACCTCGACACGGTCAACGCCCTGTTCGAGACCGGCCGCCTGGTCAAGGTCGTCGGCGGCCGCTACGGCCTCTCCTCGAAGGAGTTCACGCCGGCGATGGTCAAGGGCGTGTACGACAACCTCGCGCTTGCCGAGCCGAAGAACCACTTCACGATCGGCATCCAGGACGACGTCTCGGGCACGAGCCTCGACTACGACCCGACGTTCTCGATCGAGCAGCCGGACGTCGTCCGTGCGCTCTTCTACGGTCTCGGCGCCGACGGCACCGTGGGCGCCAACAAGAACTCCTGCAAGATCCTCGGCGACGCCGGGCACTTCGCGCAGGGCTACTTCGTGTACGACTCGAAGAAGTCGGGAGCGACGACCGTCTCGCACCTCCGTTTCGGACCGCGGCCGATCCGCGCGCCGTACCTCGTCTACGAGGCGAACCTCGTCGCCTGCCATCAGCCCTCGCTCGTCGACCGCTACGAGATGGTCCGCGAGCTCGTGCAGGGCGGCACGTTCCTCTTCAACGGAACGGCCGACATGATCCCGCCGCGCGTCATGCGGCAGCTGATCGCGAAACAGGCGAAGCTCTTCGTCATCGACGCGACGCGCGTCGCGCGCGAGAGCGGCATGGGGACCCGCATCAACACGATCATGCAGGTCTGCTTCTTCAAGCTCGCGAACGTGATGCCGGCGGAGCAGGCGCTCGGCGCCATCCGCGGCGCGATCAAGAAGAGCTACTCCTCCAAGGGTGACGCGATCGTCGCGAAGAACCTCGCTGCCGTCGACATGGCGCTGGAGAACCTCCACGAGGTCGCCCTCCCGGCGAGCCTCGCGGCCGACACCTCCGAGCCGTACAACCCGGCGCGGAGCGCGAACAGCGAGTTCGTCAGCGGCGTGCTCTCGGAGATCATCGCGGGCCACGGCGACGACCTGCCGGTCAGCTCGATGCCGTGCGACGGCACCTTCCCGGTCGGCACGACCAAATTCGAGAAACGGAACATCGCCGACGAGATCCCGGTGTGGGACCCCACGGCCTGCATCCAGTGCGGCAAGTGCGCGTTCGTCTGCCCGCATGCCGCCATCCGCATCAAGGTCTATGACGAGGTTTCGCTCGAGGGCCGGCCGGAGACGTTCAAGGCCGTCAAGCCGATGCACAAGGAGTTCGCCGGGATGCAGTACACCATCCAGGTCGCTCCGGAGGACTGCACCGGCTGCACGCTCTGCGTCGACGTCTGCCCCTCCAAGAGCAAGATCGTCCCGGATCGCAAGGCGCTCTACATGAAGGAGCAGCCGCCCCTGCGCGAGCAGGAGTCGCTGAACTGGGACTTCTTCACGAAGATCCCCGAGCTCGACCGCAGCCGTATCCAGCCGAACCTGATCCGCAGCATCGAGCTGGCGCAGCCGCTCTTCGAGTTCTCCGGCGCCTGCACCGGCTGCGGCGAGACCCCCTACATCAAGCTGATGACGCAGCTGTTCGGCGACCGGGTCGTCGTCGCGAACGCGACCGGCTGCTCGTCGATCTACGGCGGCAACCTCCCCACGACGCCGTGGACCACCAACAGCGACGGGCGCGGCCCGGCCTGGGCGAACTCGCTGTTCGAAGACAACGCGGAGTTCGGCCTCGGTTTCCGCGTCTCGATCGACAAGCAGCGCGATTTCGCGGGCGACCTGCTCCGCAAGCTCGCTCCGGAGCTCGGTGACAACCTCGCGGACGAGATCCTCGGCGCTGTCCAGAAGGACGAAGCCGACATCTACGAGCAGCGCCAGCGCGTCGACGAGCTCAAGAGCCGCCTCCGCCGCCTCGAGCTCGCTCAGCGGATGCGCAAGCACGACACGACCGATGCTCAGCACCTCCTCGCGCTCGCCGACTACCTCGTGAAGAAGAGCGTCTGGATCGTCGGCGGCGACGGCTGGGCCTACGACATCGGCTTCGGCGGACTCGATCACGTCCTCGCCAGCGGCAAGAACGTCAACGTCCTCGTGCTCGACACCGAGGTCTACTCGAACACCGGCGGCCAGGCGTCGAAGTCGACTCCGCGCGCCGCCATCGCGAAGTTCGCCGCCGGTGGCAAGTCCGCCGCGAAGAAGGACCTCGGCCTCATCGCGATGAGCTACGGCAACATCTACGTCGCGAGCGTCGCTCTCGGCGCACGCGACGAGCACACACTCAAGGCGTTCATCGAAGCGGAGGCCTACGAAGGTCCGTCGCTGATCATCGCCTACAGCCACTGCATCGCCCACGGCATCGACATCGCGACCGGCCTGCAGCACCAGAAGGCCATGGTCGACGCGGGACAGTGGCTGCTGTACCGCTACAACCCGGACCGCGCCATGAAGGGCGATGCCCCGCTGCAGCTCGACACCCGCCGCGTGACGACGCCGGTCGAACAGTTCCTCCGCAGCGAGAACCGCTTCAATCAGCTGCTCAAGACGAACTCCGACGAGGCGAAGAAGCTCGCCGAGGCCGCACAGCACGACGTCGACATCCGGTGGCAGATGTATCAGTACCTCGCTTCGATGAAGCCGCAGGCGCATCCGCACGCGGTGGAACCGCCGAAGCCGGCAGCCGAGCCGACGAGCGAGTAATAGTCACAGTCCACGGAGTGATTGCGAGGCGGGTAGAAATGCCCGCCTCGTGGTTTTTGGGATGGGACGAATGGGACCAATAGGACCAATAGGACCAATAGGACGAATAGGACCTATGGGACCAATAGGACCAATAGGACCGAAGCGACTTTCGCCCTCCCGTCGTGGTTACCGTGATGCCTTGGGCGGGTGGGTCCTATAGGTCCTATTCGTCCTATCGGTCCTCCCGGCCCCCTTAGACCGTCACGTCTTCGACCGACCGTCGCGGCATCGGGCGGGCCTCGGTGGCGGCGTAGCCGATGCGCAAGAGCAGCTGCGGAGCGCGGGGGGAGCGGATGAGAGACCACAGCTCCTGGCGGAGCGCGGGGACTTCGATCGGCTGGTTCATGAACGAGTAGTGCATGCCGAGGCCGGTGAGGAGGAGGAGCAGCAGCTCGAGCGTCACGCCGGCCGCGATGAGCGAGCTCCGTTCGTCATTGGCCGTGACCACGATGAGGCCGGTGGCCTGGTCGATCGCGCTGGCGTCCTCTTTCGCCCGGGAGGCGCCCATGTCGAGCGTGCGGATGAGCCAGGGGGCGAGGGCCGAGATCGGTCCGGGAATCCCGAAGGCGTCGGCGCAGATGCCGTCCGTTGCTGTGCCCTCGTTGCTGCGCACCCAGGCGGCCAGCTCGCCGCGCCATTTCGGGTCGGCCATGAGGATCCGGTCCGCCTCGGTCACCAGCTCGGCTGCGCGGGACCGCTCCTGAGGCACGATGAACCGGAGGACCTCCGGATGGGCGTCGACGAAGTCGCACAGCGGGGTGAGCTGCTCGGGGTCGATTCCCCGCGACTTGAAGGGTGCGTGGCTCGTGTGCCGCTGGAGCACCGACGGAAAGAGATCGCGGAGCGACTCGTCGGGATTGCACGTCTCGCGCAGCGTCAGCAGCGCGACCGGCAGCGACTCGTCGGGCTGGTCCTGATAGAGCACGGCGCTCTCGAACCCGAAGTGTGCGGCGGCGACGCGGAGGTTCGCGATCGCGGCGCCGACGCTGATCAGCAGCTCGCGGTCGGTGGGATCCGCGACCGGGAGCCGCCGGCTGTAGTCCGCGAAGACCTCGATGCCGTACTCGGTGATGCGGAACGACCACGGCTGCGTGTTGTGGCCCGATGGTGCGAGGACCGCGTACCGAAGCAGGAACTCCTTCTGCCCGTACTCACTTTCGATCTCGAAGAAGTCGGTCTCGTCGATTCGCCACGGCGCCTTGCGGGGGTCCTTCGGTCTGCTCACGGCTACCTCACGTTCGAGGGGCGGCTTCGGGGACGACGGTGTGCGCGACCGGGAGAAACGTCCCCGGCTCGTACACACAGAGAGGGTCTGATGCGAAGAGGTCGCCGGTCATCGCGAACGCGCGGGCGCGCGATCCGCCGCAGACCGTGCGGAACTCGCAGCGCCCGCACTTCCCCTTGAGGTTCACTTCGTCGCGGACGGCGGCGAACAGCTCGCCGTGCCGATAGATCGCGTTGAGCGGCTGGTACCGGACGTTGCCGGCGGTCATCGGCAGGAACGGGCTGAGGGTCGCCTCGCCGTGGTGCGTGATGTAGAGGTAGTTGTTCACGGCGACCGCGGCCCGCCCGGTGTCGTCGCCGACCCGGAGGCCCCCGTCTCCTGCTTCGAAGTAGTCGTCGACCGAGCGGAGCCGTTCCTCCACCGCCTTCTGCAGGACGAAGCGTCGGTAGTGCGGCGCCTCGAACGTCCTGACCCCGAACGATGCGCGGCGGGAGATGAGGTGAAGCTGCTCGAATCCCTGCTCGACCTCCGCTGCGGTCAGGCTCTCGACGTGCTTCGACCCGCCGACCGGCACCTGGAAGAAGACGTTCCAGCGATGCACACCGACATCGGTGAGGAGCTCGGCGATCCGCGGAAGCTCGTGGAGGTTCTGCCTGCCGAGCAGCGTGTTGATCTCGACCGGGAGCTCGGCCGTCCGGGCCCAGCGGATCGCGAGCAGGGTCGCGCCGAACTGCCCGGACACGCCCCGCGCCGAATCGTGCTTCTCGGGAGCGGCGGAGTCGACGCTGATGATCAGGCTGCCCAGCCCGTTCCTCTTCAGCTTGCCGATCGCAGCGCCGGTGAGGGCGGGGGTCGCACTCACCATCAGCGAGGGCTGAAGACCCCGCCGACGCGTGTAGTCGATGAGCTCGTAGATGTCGGGCCGCTCGAGTGGGTCGCCGCCGGTGATGATGATCTCTTCGGGACTGATGGCGACGATCTGGTCGATCGTCTTGTAGGCTTCGTAGGTCGAGAGCTCGAGGGCGCTCCGGCGCGGCTGGGATCCGATCGGGCAGTGCGCGCAGGCGAGTCTGCATGCGCGGGTCAGTTCCCACATCACGAGGCGTGGGCGGTCGCCCATCCGGTTTTCCATGAGCTCACCTCTACAGAACGGTGCACTCTATGCAACCATGGTGAATGAGTGGACCGGATGACCGCCCATACGAACTCCTGTGACTCCCAACACGCGGCGATGGTCGATCACGAGGCTTACTTGCATTGAGGACTGAATGAGCCGCTGCTGCCCCCACGACGATTCCGCGCATCACCTGCTGGTCTCCTGCATGGAGGTCGTGCATTACCCGTCGGAAGACTATCCGTGCATCTGCCACGCATTCGAGACGTCCGCCGAGCACGAGAGGTGTGGCAAGTGCGGGCATCCCGCAAAGTCCCATCAGACCGCAAGCGTCTGTCGGCCGGCGAACGGCGAAGTGTGCGGTTGCCAGCGCAGCGTTTGAGACTCGCCCGCGCGAGCAGGGGCGGCGTGACGCTCGACCGTCGCGCTACTCGATGAATGGGCAGGAGCGGGGGATTCCCCGCGCGACCATCGTCTCGGGCTCGTAGCAGGCGCGCGGAGCGCAACCGAGTCTGCACGGGCCGGGAGCGCCGTCGAACCACACCACGTCGCCGATCACCTGCATCGTCCCCGCCGTGACCATCTCCATCGTGCGGACGAGCATTTCCCCCCAGCCGGTCGAGCGCATCCAGCGGCGATGCAGGTTCGCATAGGCGACGAGCGATGCGTCGTCGCGGCGCTCGCGGGCGTCGCGAGCCAGCTGGGCGACCGGGAAAGACTGCCCCAGCAGGAGGAGCGGCCCGCGGGCGATGTCCCGTGTCACGACGTAGACCGAGCTCCGCGTTTCCGGTTCGCCTGCGAAGACGGCCTGCCGCACTGCGTGGATTCCTGCGTAGAGCCGCCGGCCTTCGGGGTCGCGCAGGGAGAGGTCGGCATCATGGATCGCGAGGACCTTCCCCTGCAACTCGTTGAGGAGCTCGTCGGTGAGGATGTAGTTCCAGCCGCAGAGGAGGACGATGTCGATCGAGGCGCGCAGCAGCACGTCGGCCAGCTCGGCGTCGTACTCGCCGCGGCTCCGGAGGTTGCGGAACGAGGCGCCACGATCCCCGAAGAACTTCCGTAGGGGACGCAGCTCGAGCGGGATGGCGGCCTCGTCGAGTGCGCGTGCCTCGGCGAAGGTCGTCTCGGAGCCGACGACGAGCGCGAGCTCGTACGCAGCGCCGCGGTTGGGGTCGGCGATCAGCTGCTCGATGCCGGGAGCGCTGTGCGACGTGAGCAGCGCGACGCGCAGCGGCTTGAAGTCGCCCATGGCGTCCTCAGACCAGGACTTCCACGAGCTCCTCGGTGTCGCGGCACTCGAGCTCGGCCACCACGTCGCGCACGATCGGGTCCTCGCCGGCTTCCGCGAGAAGGACCTCGTAGAGGGCGAGCGTGTCGGGGACGTCCTCGATCGGAATCACCCGGACCGCCTGGCCGGAGTGATCGATGATGTAGTCACCGACGCCGGCGTGCTCCTTCAGGTTGTCCAGGCGGACGCACTTGCGCGTTCCCCAGAAATCAACCGTCGCTTTCCTGTCCTGTATAGCCACGATCTGGCCGGGCACGCCGAGACACATGGAACACCTCCGTGCTGGGCAGAGTAGGCCGCTGCCCTACCCGGACTGATGACCGGTCACACGAGGTGAGGTGTTTGGTGTCACACAGCGCGCCGGAGGCCGCCCCCTGTGGATTTTCCAGCCTCGCGGACTGTTTCCGGCATTCATCAGGCGGAGGGAATGGACTCCGCGATACGCGAGGAGGCGTGCCGAAGATGCGCAGCAGCGAACCACCGAATGGCCCTGCGGTCATCGACCCTTCGAGCGAGGAAACGCTGCATGCCGACCTGAGGGATCAGAGGGCGGCTCACCTCTGCGGCGACGATCCCGACGCGCAGTGGCAGATGGTCGAGTCGGTCGGCGACGAAGCCGCCTGCGGATCGGCGATGACGCCGGACCAGAACCTCGTCGACGACCTCGGCGACGCGTTCGGAATCCGATACGAGAGCAACGAGGCGCTCTCCTGCGGAGTCAAGGAATTCGACCGCGACCGCCATCGCTGGGAGCTCAACCCGGCCTCCTCAGAGGACTATCGCGAGCGCGTCACGATGGATGGCACACCGGCGATGCGTTGGCGCCACTTCGGCCATCCGGGCAACGGGAAAGCCTGATGTGGAGTGCGGCGCCCGCAGGCGCCGCTTTGTCATCGCGCTCGCCACGCTCGCCACGGAAAGCGGTGCCTCCGGGCACCGCACTCCAAAGTGCTAGCCCTCTGCCGGCAGGCGCTTCCAGGCGATGTACGGCTTCGCGAGCTGGCGAAGACCCCAGTTCTTGAGCTTGTAGGCGCGGTCTGCGAACGTCGGCTCGACGAGACCTGCCGCTTCCTCCGGCGACACCACCAGCGAGACCTCGATCGGAAGGATCCCGACCGGGAGGCCCGAACGGCGGCAGGCGTCGTGGAGGTACGCAAAGACGTCTTTCATCGATTCCGGGTCGGGAGGCGCGACGTTCTCCATCTCACTGCCGATTGTCGGACGGAAGATGCAGACGGTCGGGAACGCGCCGGCGTTGACGATCCGGTCGATGCCGCGCTTCGTCGCTTCCACCGGCTCGACACCCGCGATGATCTCGCCGGCGACCCGGCCGCGGCCGAGCTTCTTCGCGGTGTACTCCATCGCCTCGAAGAATGCCTTCTGTCCCACCGTGCGCGCCTTGCCCGGGCAGAGGCGCTCGAACCATTCCGGGTCCTCGAACTCGTAGCAGAACGAGAAGTGGTCGGTGCCCGCGTCGATGAGCGAGTCGTACTCGAAGAAGTTGTTCTTGAGGACCGGCACCGCCTGGACGCCGATGAACCCGCCGACCTGCTGGCGGACGGCGCGGACGTACGGCTCGCACATCCGCAGGCCGTGCATGTCGCGGCGATCGTCCTGCTCTTCGTAGTGGTATCCGGTGTTGAAGTGCGTGAAGATCGCGCCCGATTCTTCCTTGGCGGCGCGCGCGACCTCGACGACGTCCGAGATCCGCTTGCGCGTCTCCTCCGCGGTCCCCACGTTCTTGCCGGTCGTGCAGAACTTGCAGGACGACGAACCGTCGGCCGACCAGTAGAGGCACCGTGCACTGACGTAGATGCCGAGGTAGTTTCCCTGGAGGACGCCGATCCGGCTCATCGGCACGCCGTGCGTGGTCAGTCCGGAGTACCACTTCGGCTCCGGCGGAATCGTGATCGGGTAGGCCTTGCCGGTCCGCTCGTCCTCGATCGCGAAGTCCCCGTCGGACTCCCGCAGGATGAACGGCGATGTCGCCGCGAACGGCTCGACGACCGGCACGTTGACCCAGATCTCCTTCGGGCTTGCCGGGATCACGACCTCGAGCCCTGAGCCGAGCCCTGCGCGCGTCCGAGTGATGCGGCGCGCGACCTCTCCCGCATGGGATTCGGGGCCGATGCGCATGCCGCGACAGAAAAGCTCGATCTCGAGTTCGACGGGCGAGAACATGGATTCAGTGAACGCCGGCATGCAACACGAGAGTATGACAGTGGTCACGTCGGGACGTATATTCGGCCGGTTTCGTTGGGGCCGAAGCGGGCTCGGCCCTGGCCTGTCCGCCCCCGAAACGACCGGTGTGCGCTCGCACCACCGGGGTCCGGCGCCTGTGGCATCATCCGGCGCGAGGAGAAGGCCATGACCGCGACCGCGCGCTACCCCGCGCACTTCGAATCCGACGTCGTACTGCGGAGTGGCCGGACGCTCCACATCCGCCCGGTCCGGCCGGACGACCGCGAACGGCTCCTCGCCTTCTACTCCGGCCTCTCCCGCGACAGTCTCTACATGCGGTTCTTCGACATCCGGACACCGGACGCCGCACTTCGCGATTCGCCGACCGTGGTGGACTACGAAGGGGAGTTCGGCGTGATCGGTGAGCTCGGCGGCGACATGGCCGGGATCGCCCACTACTTCCGCTCGCGCAAGTACCCGAAGATGGCGGAGGTCGCGTTCGCGATCGCCGACCACGCGCAGGGATGCGGGATCGGGACGCGGCTCCTCGAGAAGCTGGTCGAGATCGCGCGCACGAAGGGCATCGAGATGTTCCGCGCGGAGGTGCTGCCGGACAACCAGAAGATGCTCGACGTCTTCCTTGGGTCTGGCTTCAACGTCGCGAGCCGGACGGCGGAAGGGGCGGTGATGGTGTCGTTCCCGATCGCGCAGACCGAGGCGGCCGATGCCGCTGCGGCCGAGCGGTCGCAGAAGGCGGCGTATGCGTCGATGAAGTCGATCTTCGAGCCGCGCTCGATCGCGGTGATCGGAGCGAGCCGGCGCCGGGACCAGCTCGGAACCGAGATCCTGCAGAACCTCCGCACGACCGGGTTCCAGGGAGCGCTCTACGCGGTGAACCCTCAGGCGAAGGAGATCGAGGGGGTTGCGGCGTTTCCGAGCGTCGACGCGATCGCCGATCCGGTCGACCTCGCCATCATCGTGGTCCGGCGCGAGGACGTGGAGCAGGTCGTCGAGGACTGCATCCGCAAGCACGTCGGCGCCCTCGTCGTGATCACGGCGGGATTCGCCGAGACCGGCCCCGAAGGCCGCGAGGTCGAGCGGAGACTGCTCGAGCGCGTGAGGTCGGCCGGCATCCGGCTCGTCGGCCCGAACTGCATGGGCGTCCTCAACACCGACCCGCGCGTGAACATGCACGCGACCTTCTCGCCGATCTACCCGCGGAGGGGGAACGTCGCGATGTCGAGCCAGAGCGGTGCTCTCGGTCTCGCGATCCTCGACTACGCGGCCGGGCTGAACCTCGGCTTCTCGACGTTCATCTCCGTCGGCAACAAGGCCGACGTCTCGGGCAATGACCTCATTCAGTACTGGGCCGAGGATCCGAATACCGATGTGATGCTGCTGTACCTCGAGAGCTTCGGCAATCCGCGGAAGTTCGGACAGATCGCGCGGCGTGTTGCGCGGAAGAAACCGATCGTCGTGGTCAAAGCCGGCCGCTCGACGGGAGGGGCGCGCGCCGCGTCGTCGCACACGGGAGCGCTCGCGACGAGCGACGCGATCGTCGACGATCTCTTTCGCCAGTCGGGAGTGATCCGCACGCAGACGCTCGAGGAGATGTTCGACATCGGGGCGGTGCTGGCG
>JBAQWH010000451.1:0-8994 GCA_049298815.1 Thermoanaerobaculia bacterium
ACTCGGTCCTGGTCAAACCCTTCGTTCCGGTGATCAGCCGCGCGCCGCGCTGGTACGTCGCATAGGCCCACGCCCACTGGGTGATGACGAGAAAGCGGTTGCGGAAGCCGATCAGGAAGAAGATGTGGATCGCGAGCCATGCGAACCATGCGATGAACCCGCTGAGACGCACGCGCCCGAAGTCTGCAACCGCTGCGGCACGGCCGATCGTCGCGAGCGAGCCCTTGTCGCGATAGCGGAACGGTTGCGTCGGTTCGCCTGAGGCCGCGCGCTCGACGTTTGCTGCGGTGTATTGCCCCTCCTGGATGGCCGCCGGCGCAACGCCGGGAACGAAGCCTTCGCCGAGTTTCACGGCGGCGAGGTCGCCGATCACGAACACCTCCGGGTGCCCCGGGATCGACAGATCGGGCTCGACGAGCACGCGGCCGGCGTGATCGAGCGGCGTCAGCAGCGACTGTGCGAGAGGGGAGGCCTGAACTCCTGCCGCCCAGACGATCGTCCGTGTCGGAATCGACCGTTCGCCGATCCTTACTTCCCTCTCGTTGATGTCGGTGACGATCGCGCTCGTGATGACCTCGACGCCGAGCTCGACGAGCTGGCGCCTGGCCCTCTCCGACAGCGACGGAGGATACGGTGGCAGAACGCGATCCTTCCCTTCGAGCAGCACCACGCGCGCGCTCTCAGGACGAATGCGCCGGAAGTCGCGCGCCATCGACTGCCGCGCGATCTCGGAGAGCGCTCCAGCCATCTCCGCGCCGGTCGGCCCCCCGCCGATGACGACGAAGGTCAGCCAGGCTTTCTGCGCCTCAGGATCGTTTTCGCGCTCGGCCGCCTCGAACGCGAGCAGCACGCGGCGGCGGATCTCGAGCGCGTCGTCGATCGTCTTCAGTCCCGGCGCGAACGCGGCCCATTCGGGATGGCCGAAGTAAGAGTGCGTCGCGCCGGTCGCGAGGACGAGGTAGTCGTACTTCAGCTCACCCTCGTCGAGGAGGACCCGCCGGTTCGTGACATCGATCGACCTCACGTCTGCGAGGAGGACGGTCGTGTTCTTCTGCTTCCGGACGATCGCGCGGATCGGCATCGCGATGTCGCTCGGGTTCAGCCCCGCAGTCGCGACCTGGTAGAGCAGCGGCTGGAACAGGTGGTAGTTCTGCCGGTCGACGATCGTGATGCGGACGTTCGCCTTCGCGAGTCCGCGGGCAGCATAGAGACCGCCGAAGCCGGCCCCGATGATGACGACGTGTGGAGTTGACACCATGTCTCAGGTTACAACAGGGCTCCGTGCCCCAGGGTCATCCTGAGAGGCTGTGCAGAAAACGGCGTGGTAGGTCACCACAGAGGCACAGAGAGCACAGAGGCACACAGAGGTGGCGACGTGCGGTGCTCGCTCTGTGAATCTCTGTGCTCTCTGTGCCTCTGTGGTGGCAGTCGGGTTTTGTGCACAGCCTCTGAGCCGAGCGGAGCGACCGTTCGACTCGCTTCGCTCGGAGGCCACGCTCAGGAGCGTAGCGCGGCGGAAGGATCCGGACGCGTTGAACGAGGGTGTGCGGGGGCGCGCGTGCAAGGTCGCGTGCACGGGGGGTCCATCGCCCTCCTCAGCCCCGCCGGGGCATCGGCGGCTCAGGATGACATCCATGCGACCTACCCTTTCGCGCCCTGCTCGATCTGCTCGAACGCCCGGAGGAAGTTGCCGCCGAGGACTTTCTCGACTTCGGGAGCGTTCATGCCGCGCTCGAGCAGCCGGGCCGTCAGGGCGGGGAGCATTGACGCCGAGGTGAGACCCTGCGGAAGCGAGGGGACACCGTCGAAGTCGGTGCCGATTCCGACGTGATCGATCCCAGCGACATCCGCGGCGTGGAAGATGTGGTCGGCCACCTGGTCGAGCGTCGCCGTCGGGCAGTTCAGCGTTCCGAACCACTTCAGGTAGCTGTCCCAGTCGGTGCGGTCGTCCGGCATCTCCTCGGTCCCACCGAGGCCTTCGAGGTCCTTCTTCGGGTGGCGTTTCGAGTTGATCACCACCTGCGCGGCGTCGTCGTTGATGAAGGCCGAGAAGAAGTTGATCATGCAGACGCCGCCGTTCTTCGCGAGCGTGCGCAGCATCTCGTCGGTCAGGTTCCTGGGATGGCGGCAGATGGCTCGGCACGACGAGTGGCTTGCGATGACCGGCACGCGGGTCGTCTCGATGACGTGATCGAACGCTCGGTCCGAGATGTGCGAGACGTCGACGATCATGCCGAGATCGTTCATCGTGCGGACCACGTCGCGGCCGAAGCCGGTCAGGCCACCGTGACGGCCCGCATCGCCAGAAGAGTCGCACCAGTTGTTCGTGTTGACGTGAGTGAGGGTGAGGTAGCGTGCGCCGCGCCGGTAGAGCTCGTGCAGCGTCTCGAGTGAGTCCTCGATGGCGTGGCCGCCCTCAACCCCGATCATGAGCGCGAGCTTGTCGTCGGCTTTGGCCTTCCTGATGCCCGCTGCGGTGTCGCAGAAGACGATCTCCTCGTTGCGGAGCACCTCGCGCTGGATGATGTCGATCAGCTTGAACGCGAACTGTGCGGCGCCGCGGCCCGCGTAGAACGGGGGGACGTACGAGGCAAAGAACGACGCGGTGACGCCTCCCTCGCGGAGCGACCGGAAGTCCGCCTGCGCTTCGGTGTCGTGCTCGTCGAGGTGTACGCCGTGGCGCAGAAGCCTGTAGGGGGTGTCGCAGTGTCCGTCGATGACGATGGCGCGACGGTGGATCGCCGCAGGGTCAGCCGTTTGCTTTCGCGAAGTACTCATCGATCTCGTCGATTCTCGCGGTCATCTCGTTCACGTCGTCGAAGAGGAACTCGGCCTTCGCGAGCAGCGAGGGGTCGAACTTCCCGCTCCGCACTGCGGCGACGGCGACCGGAACCCGGTGCGCTGCGAGGACGTCGTAGGGCGTGTCGCCGACGACGAGGCTCGTCACTGCATCCGCTTTCACCCGGTCGAGCGCTGCTTCGAAGATCTCAGGCGACGGTTTCGAGACTTCCGCATCTCCCTTCGATGTCGATCCCTCGATCAACGTTTCGATGCCGAGGAGACCGACATAGTAGTCGACCTCCTCGGGGTTGGCGGAGGATGCGAGGACCAGCACGAGGCCTCGCCTGTGGAGTGTTTCGAGAGATTCACGGATGCCGGGGAAAGGCTTCACCGACTCCATGTAGTCGCGCTTCCAGAGCTCGCCGCGGAACTTCTGGACTTCGCTGCCGAAGCGGCGCATCTCGAGCGCGTTGAGAGTGTCGGGGACGAGGAGGTCGCCCCCTTTGCCGATCTGCTGGCGGACGGTGTCCCATTCGACTTGTTTGCCGAAATGAGCGAACGCCTCCACCCAGCAGTCGGTGTGCTTGTCGTTCGAGTCGACGAGCGTCCCGTCGACATCGAGAAGAAGGGTCCTTAGTTTCATCGCGGGATGCGCAGAGCAAGTGCCGCGCCCGCGCCTTCGCCCCAGCTCCGAACAGCCACCACGGAGGCACAGAGGACACGGAGGTTCACAGAGTGAGAACCGCGCACGGCCATCTCTGTGCGTCTCGGTGTCCTCTGTGTCTCTGTGGTGACTTCCAGGCTCCTCAGGATGACTCTGATGCGCCGGCGGCCTGCTACTTCGCCACGCTCCACCACAAGGCGTTGAACACCATGGGGAAGGTGGCGTGGGTCTGGCCGCGGTGCTGCGGGCGGAAGCCGAACAGGACGACCTTCCCCTTGCCGTACGTCAACGCCACGGCCGCTGCCTTGCGGGTGAGCCGGTCGGCGCCGTGGATCCAGCCCGACAGCAAGACGTCTTGCGCGTCCTCCGGGTAGGTTGCGAGGACCCAGCGCTGCATGTCGTTCGGCGGTTGCATCGTGTCGAACGCCATCGGCGACTCGAGGAACGCCGCCGTCTCCTTCGGCATCCCGGCCGTCACCGGATGGTCGCCACGCACCTTGATCCGAACGAGCGATCCCGGATTCGCATACTCCTCGGGACGCACGCCGGCGAGTGCGTTGCGCACCGGCAGCGCGAGCTCTTCGATCACGTACTCGGTCGAGTCGCCGAACGCGATCACGGTCCCGCCGTTCTCGACGAACTTCCGGAGCACCTCGGCGCCCGCCTTGTCGAATCCACCGCGGTACTCCGGCGGCATGTCGGCCTGCGCGCGCGAGCCGCCGCGCGAGGCACCGGTCGCGATCGTCTCCTTCGTGATTTCGGGGAAGATGATCGCGTCGTACTGCGCGATGGTTTTCGCCAGCTCCTGCGGCGGAACGCCCTTCGCCGGCACCTTGTACTCGTCGAGCAGCCAGCGGGTCCACCCCTCGTCCATCGACGCCGACCACGGCTTGTAGATGGCGACGTTCGGCTTCTTCGCGAGCGCCTCGCCGCGGAGGATCACTTCCTTCTTCGCCGGGACGATCTGTGTGACGCGCGCCGCCTCGAGGTCCGGCGGCATCGTCGTCCGCTCGACCTTGACTCCCATCTGAAGCGGGAGCGTCCAGGTCGCGATGTCGTAGGGGCGGAGGATGTCCTTGCCGGCCTGGAGCCGGATCTCGGGATAACGCTGAGGCTCCATCATCTCGACGACGAACTTCGAATACGGCTGCGCGAGCGGGATCCAGTAGTCGCCGCTCTTCGCCTGGCGCACTTCGACGTTGTGCTCGGCCATCAGCCACGCGAGATGCTGCGCGGTCGGCCAGTCGGCCTGCTCCTTCGGGATGCGGTAGGCCTCGCCCGGGCCGAACGCGGTGATCGCGGACTGCGCGCGGGTGACGAGGTTGCGGAGCAGGTCCTCTCGCCGTTCCGACGCGGTCTCGATCAACGCGTCCGAGGCGATCCGCTCGTAGTCCATGATGTCGCGCATCCGCCACCAGCCACCCTTCCACGGATTCGGATGGTTGATCGTCGGCTTGTAGTCGATGAGACCCTTGCCGCCGCCGCGGAGCTCGTTCGGCTCGACGAAGATCGGAGTCGCGATCTTCGCCGACGCGACTTCCAGCAGCAGCCCGGTGATGTTCTTCCACCAGCCGGTGTTGCGCGTCCCGCCGATCCAGTACGCATCGAACGAGTAGCCGTAGATGAGCCCGGCCTTGTTCGCCTGCTCGAGCCGGAACGCCATGTTGGAACCGACGACGTTGACCTCGCGCCAGATCAGCGGGTGGACATCGGGGTCGACCGGGTCGGAGAAGGGGGGGATGAACATCCGCGGTCCCTCGCTCCCCATCTGGTGCTCGTCGACGAAGAGCTGCGGGTTCCAGTCGTGATAGACCGCACGGCTCATGTTCCGCGTCTCGACCTGGGTGAGCATGTACCAGTCGCGGTTGTTGTCGTGTCCCGTGTAGTGCTGGTAGAGCCACGGGAGGCGGCCGCCCTCGTACTTCGTGCCGAGGTACTTGCGGTAGTAGTCGGTGACGAGGATCTGGCCATCGGGGTTGAGCGAGGGGACGAGAAGGAGGACGACGTTGTCGAGCCGCTTCTTCGTCGCATCGTCGGTCGCGGTGGCGAGTGCGTGAGCCCACTCCATTGCCATCTGCGACGAGGCGATCTCCGTCGAGTGGATGTTGCAGGTGACGAGGACGACCGACTTCCCTTCACCGATCAGGCCTTCGATCTGCTCGCGGGTCAGCCCGCGGGGGTCGGCGAGCTTCTTCGCGACCTCGCGGATTCTCGCCTTGTTCCGGATGTTCGCCTCCGACGAGATGACCGCCATGATCATCTCTTCGCCGAGCGTCGTCTTGCCGAGAACCTCGATGTCGACACGGGGCGAAGCCTCGTCGAGCGCCCGGAAGTACCGGACGATCTGCCGGTAGTCTGCGAGCGTCCGGTCCGCACCGATGTCCATGCCCAGGAACTTCGATGGGGAGGGGACGCCCGACGACTGTGCGAAGGAGGTGGCGGCGAGGAGGAGCGAGAGGACGATCGTCAGAAGCCGGCTCATGGAGCGCGATTATGGAGCGGGGGAGGAAGAAGAGTGAAGGGTGAAGAGTGAAGAGTGAAAGCCCGCCCGCCCTTTCACTCTTCACTCTTCACTCTTCCTCCTTCGGCCGCCGCCTCCGCGCAAGGCCTCCAGCAACGATAGAATCGGCGGCCGATGTCCCTCTCCCGCCAGATTGCCTGGCGATACCTCCGTCGTCCGACCGACCGCCTCGTCTCCGCGGTCGGTCTCGTCTCGATCTTCGGTCTGATCATCGGCGTGATGGCGCTCGTCATCTCGATGGCGCTGATGAGCGGCTATCGCACGGACCTCCAGCAGAAGCTCCTCGGCGGGAACGCGGAGATCTTCGTCTATTCGGTCGGTGGCCCGATCGTGCAGACCGGGCGGCTGGTCGCAACGCTGCGAGCGATACCGGGCGTGGATGACGCCTCGCCGGTCCTCTTCCAGCAGGCGGTCATCACGACCGAGTCGAACATCACCGGAATCGAGGCGATGCTCAAGGGGCTCGAGCCGGAGCGGCGCAACGGCTCGCCGATGATCGCGAAGATGGTCGGCCCGGCCGGCTTCGACACGCGGGAAGGGGAGCCCGGGATCTCGGTCGGGACCCACCTGGCGACGAAGCTCGGCGTGAAGGCGGGCGATGCGATCAGCGTGACCGTCCCGTCGGGAGGCGAGAGCTTCATGCCGCGGACCTCCACCTTCGTCGTCACGAACGTCTTCGCGACCGGCTTCTACGAGTACGACGCCCGCTGGCTCTTCACCGACCTCGGGCACGCGAGGGAGCTGACCGGGATCCACAGTGGTGCGAACCTTGTCGAGGTGAAGCTCAGGCCGGGGGCAGACATCGATCTGATCGTCGAGGAGATCGAGCAGCGGACCGAGCGACGGTTCGCGGTGAGCGACTGGCGCGAGATGAACCGCCAGCTCTTCTCGATGCTCCAGATCCAGCAGCTGGTGCTCTTCATCGTGATCGGCCTGATCGTCTTCGTCTCGACGTTCAACATCGTCTCCACGCTGATCATGACCGTCCAGGAAAAACGTCGCGAGATCGGCATCCTCTCGTCGATGGGGGCCGAGTCGAAGACGATCCGCCGCGTCTTCATCTGGTACGGGACGATGGTCGGCATCGCAGGGACGCTCACCGGTGTGGTCGTCGGTACCGTCATCTGCTGGGTACTGACGCGGTTCGAGATCATCTCGTTCCCGCCGGAGATCGCAGAGGTCTACTTCGTCTCGTCGATCCCGTTCCTGGTCCGCCCCATGGACGTGCTCGCCATCGCCGGGTTCTCGATCTTCGTCTCGTTCATCGCGACGATCGTTCCCTCGATCCGAGCCGCGCGGCTCGACCCGGTCGAAGCGCTGCGATACGAATAGAGTCGTCAGTCGTTAGTCGTCAGTTGTTAGTGGTTAGTCGGTCGTCTACTAACCACTAACGACTAACCACTAACGACTTAACCGTATAATCCGCCCCGCCCATGCGAGAGCTTCTCCCTGCCCGCCTCGTCCTCGAAGACGGCACCGTCTACGAAGGCCTCTCCTTCGGGTCGCCTGCCGACGCGATCGGCGAGGTCGTCTTCAACACCTCGCTCACCGGCTACCAGGAGATCGCGACCGATCCGTCGTACCGGTTCCAGATCGTCGTCATGACGTATCCGCACATTGGGAACTACGGCATCGAGCAGGCGGTGGCGCAGAGTGGGAAGCCGCAGGTTGCGGGGTTCGTGGTTCGTGACGTCGTCGCGGAGCCGTCGAACTTTCACTCGGAGATGCCGCTCGCCGAGTACTTCGCCATGAACGGCGTGAGCGCGATCGCAGGGATCGACACGAGGGCGCTGACGCGCAGGATCAGAAGTCTGGGGGCGATGCGCGGGATCATCACGACGAACGCCGTCCGCTCCGTCGACGACCTCGTGGCCGAAGTCCGGCGCGCGCCATCGATGTCGGGACTCGATCTCGTGCAGCGCGTCTCGGTCGGCGCGACCTACGGCTTCGACGAGCATCCCGACCAGCAGCGGCGGCGGGTCGCCGTCTACGACTTCGGAGTCAAGCGGGACATCCTCCGCAACCTCGTGCGCGAAGGGTGCGACGTGACGGTCTTCCCCGCGAAGACGAGCGCCGCAGACATCCTCGACGGCGGCTTCGACGGCGTGCTCCTTTCGAACGGCCCCGGCGATCCCGAGCCGGTCACCTACGCCCAGGAGAACATCCGCGCGCTCATCGGCAGGATCCCGCTCTTCGGCATCTGCCTCGGCCACCAGCTGCTCGGTCTTGCGCTCGGCGGGAAGACGTACAAGCTCAAGTTCGGTCATCGCGGCGGCAACCACCCCGTGAAGGACCTCCGCAACGGCCGCGTCGAGATCACCGCGCAGAACCACGGGTTCTCGGTCGATGCCGACTCCCTCAGCGAGAACATCGTCGAGTACACGCACATCAACCTCAACGACCAGACCCTCGAGGGCTTCCGCCATCGGAGCGAGCCCGCATTCGCGGTGCAGTACCACCCCGAATCAGCGCCGGGCCCGCACGACTCGTTCTACCTCTTCGCCGACTTCGTCGCGATGATGGACGAGTGGAAGAAGCGCTGAGGCGCGGCTGAGCGGAGAACTCCATCGGGTCTCTACCGAGTTGTGCCGCGTCGCCTCCCGCCAGTGACGAAAATGGAAACGTGACGGACGGCACCTTTCCGATGTGTCGGTGAGGGACCTACATCGTTGCCAAGGAGGCAGCGCATGTTCGACACATCCGTCGTCAGAGCACACTCCACCGCAGCACGACATCCCCTCGCGCTTTTCACGGTGTCCGTCGCGTTCCACCTCGCCGTCGTCGGCGCAGTCCTGCTCGTGAGCATCACCGCCACCTCCCTTCCGCTCGATCCGCCGGACCAGGTCGCGCAGTACCATCCCGAAGCGATTCCGATCGTGCCGCCTCCGCCCGGCAATCCGAACGTGCAGCGTCCGGCGCAGCAGCCGGCGGCTCAGCCGCGTCCCGCAGCCCCCATCCCGCCGAACCAGGTGACCGCGCCGAACGTCGTGCCGGACGAGACTCCTGTCCTCCCGGACGGCGGTACCGC
>JBAQWH010000452.1:0-5873 GCA_049298815.1 Thermoanaerobaculia bacterium
GCCGAGCACTGACATCACCCTCAACCGGACGGCCGGCACCGCTGGCGGCGCGACCACCACGATGATTCTCAACACCTTCACGTCCAACAACTCCGGCACGCTGACCGCCGGATCCGACGCCCTGACCGTCGGCGCCACCCTCGCAGTCGGCACCTCGGCCGCGCAGGGCTACGGCACCTACAGCGGTTCGTTCAACGTCACGGTTCAGTACAACTAACCGAAAGGGAGGCAAGTCCTCCCGGGACTCGTCCCATGCGTCGTCTCTGGATTCCGATCCTTCTCCTGGTTCTCGCTGCCGGCGTCGTTACGGCCGACATCACGCTGTCGAATGACACCCCGTTGACATTCGGCAGCGTGATCGCGCCAACGGCTGCCGGCAGCGTCACCGTCTCCCCCGCCGGCACGCGCACCGCATCCGGAGTGATTCCGTTCGGCGCGTCCGCATTCGGCCCGGCGACGTTCACAGTCACCATCCCGAAAGGGCGGAAGGACTTCACGGTCCTGCTTCCCGCCTCTGCAACTCTCTCGGACGGAAACGGCCAGACGATGACGATCGACGCGTTCACGAGCAACCCCACCGGCATCATCTCCGCCAAGCGCGGAACCGCGGTGGTCACGATCGGCGCGACGCTGCACCTCGATCCAGGCCAGCGCTCGGGCGCGTACAACGGCTCGTTCCCCGTCACCGTCGTACAGCAGTAGCAACCGCAGTCCAGACTGGAGATCAATCGTGTTGTTTCGTCGCGCAATCGTGGTCGTGGTGCTTCTCGGGCTTCTGCCCGCGGGCGCCGCATTTGCGCAGAAACAGATGGTTGTTTCTTCGAACGTCGGCGCCCTGGTGGACGACGGCATCGCCCTGGCAAAGAGCGCCGACCTCACCTTCGGCACGATCGTCCCCTCCGCTGCTGCGGGCACCGTCACCGTCTCGACGACCGACGTCCGCACCGCCGGAGGAGGCGTGAGCCTCTACCCGAGCACCGCGGCGGCCGCCGTCTTCTCGGTGACCAAGCTGGGGCCGGGAAGCAAGAAGTTCACGGTCCTGCTTCCGGTTTCCGCCACGCTGGTGAACTCGAGCGACGCGTCGAAGACGATCACGCTCGACACGCTCACGCACAACGCAGCGACCACGAACCCCTACTCTGCGGTGCCCTACACGCTTCGCGTCGGCGGCACGCTGCAGATCGGAGCGAATCAGGCGCCGGGAAACTACAACGGCGTCTTCAACGTCACGGTCGTGCAGAACTGATGGGCGGGGAATCGTCCCGAATTGCCCTTCGTTCAAAACACCACACAATGAGCCTACGGTCGAAGGTCCTCGCGCCGCTTCTGCTCGCCTCCCTTCTGCTCTCCCACTCGCCCGCGACCGCGCAGCAGAATCCTGCCGCTGCGCCGGCGCCGGCACCGGGGAACAGCATCGGGGTTGGCGATCTCCTCGTCGCGCCGACCCGTTTGATCTTCGACGGGCGCACGCGCTCTGCAGAGCTCGCAGTGGTGAACACCGGCACGGCTCCGGCCGTCTACCGCGTCTCGTTCCTGCACCTGCAGATGAAGCCTGACGGCGAACTGGTGGAGATCGAGTCGACCGGCGCACTGGACACCGGCTTCGCCGACACCATGATTCGCTTTTCGCCGCGTCAGGTGCGTCTCGAGCCGAACGTCGTACAGACCGTGCGGCTGCAGCTTCGCCTGCCGGCCGAGCTTCCGGATGGCGAGTACCGCGCGCACCTGCTGTTCCGCGCGATTCCGCCGCCCGAGGAAGCGCCGCTCGAAGAAGCGGACGAGAACACGTTCCGCATCCAGCTCCGCGCCGTGTACGGCGTGTCGATCCCGCTGTTCGTCCGTCAGGGCGCCGGCAGCGTGACCGGCTCGATCTCGGGTCTGGGACTGGCGAAGCGCGAGACCGGGCCGCCGCTCGCAACGTTCAGCATCGACCGCAAGGGCAACCGCTCGCTCTACGGCAACCTCACCGCGCGGCTCACGAGCGGCGGAAAAGAGTACGTCGTCGGCGTCATGAACGGCGTTGGCGTCTACACTTCGATCGATGCCCGCTCGATCCGGATGCCGTTGCAGCTGCCGAAGGACGTCCCGCTCTCGGGCAGCAAGCTGCGGGTGACCTTCCATGATGCGGAGAAACCGTCCGGCCTGCTGCTCGCGGAAGCGTCGATCGATCTTCCGTAGCATCGCCGTCGGCAGGCCGCACGCGGCCCTCCCGGTTGCCACTCCGATCCTCCTCCTCCTCCTCCTGGTCCTCGCGGCAGTGCCCTCGCACGCGCAGACCTCGCCTTTCGTCGAACGGCCCGACGACGACCTGCTCCTCCTCGCGGTCCGCGTCGAGAACGACATCGTCGAGGACGCGCTCGCGGCGTACGCCACCGAAAAGGCGGTTCTCGTTCCCCTCGGCGCCATCTCGCAGACGATCGGCTTCGCGATCGACGTGAACGTCGCATCCCGGATGGCGGAAGGGTTCTTCATCCGCGACACGCGCCGCTTTCAGCTGGATGTGAACGCCGCGTCCGTCACCGTCGAGGGCCGCCGCCTTCCGTTCGATCGCAGCCGGGTCGAGGTTCATCAGGACGACATCTACGTCGAGGCCGGCCTGCTCGACGAGTGGTTCCCGCTGCGCGCCACGGTCGACCGCTACGCCTCGCTGCTCACGATCCGCGGCACCGAGCCTCTGCCTCTGCAGATTCGCGCGCAGCGCGCGCAGCAGGCTTCGCGGTCGCTCACCGGCGGAGGCGATACCGGCCCGCGCTACCCACTCGTTCCCAGCCCGTACAGGATGCTCGGGATTCCGCAGATCGACCAGCAGGTGCGCATCTTCCTCGGGTCGGGCGAAAGGAGCGACGCGCACTTTCAGTACTCGACCCTGGCGTCGGGCGACCTGCTCGGCCTGGAGAGCACGCTTTTTCTCTCGGGCGACTCCGAGGAGCTCTTCGATGAAAGCCGTATCACGGCGGGACGCGTCGACCCGGACGGAGGCCTTCTCGGCCCCCTGCGCGCGCGAGAGGCGATGCTCGGCGAGATCGTCTTCCCGGGCGCGGACCTCGTCGCCTTCGCGAGCTCGGGCACCGGATTCCTGATCAGCAACTTCCCGATGGCGCAGCAGCGCCAGTTCGACCGCCACACGTTCATCGGCGATCTCCCGCTCGGCTGGGAGATCGAGCTCTATCGGAACGACGAGCTGGTCGGCTACCAGCAGTCGCGAACCGACGGACGCTACGAGTTTCGCGACGTGCCGCTCCTGTTCGGGCTGAACGTCTTCCGGTTGGTCTACTACGGACCGCAGGGACAGCGGCGGACCGAGTCGCAGTCGTTCAACATCGGCGACACGCTCACGCCGCGCGGCGAGCTCCGCTACCGCATCGCCGGGAGCCGAGGCCGGACGCTGACCGAGCGCGCGATCGCCGAGGCTTCTTACGGCCTGTCGAGCCGCATCTCGGTGACGCAGTCGCTCGTCGTCGTCGGCGCGAGCGATCGCGCACGAAACGACGGCCGGTACTCGATGACCGGTGTCCGCGCTTACTGGGACCGGATCTTCGTGCACGGTGACGTCGGGCTCTCGTCCGATGGGGGGAACATCGTTCGCGGCGGGCTTCAGACCAGGATGGGGCCGGTCAGCCTCGCCCTGTCGCGGGCCCAGCTGAACGACTTCCGCAGCGAGATGTTCGCGACGGGGCTCTCGCCGGTCCGGGCGAGGACCGAGCTCCGCCTCGGCGGCTTCCTCCCGATCGGCTCGCAGAGCTTCCCGCTCACGCTCTACCTGACCGACGACGAGCTCTCGGACGGCGAGCGCAGGACCCAGGTCTCGAACGTCGTCTCCGCGACCGTCGCGCGGACCTCGATCTCGAACCGGATCGACGGCGTGCTCTTCTCGGGTGGGTCGAGGAACCTCCCCCCGAGCTCCGTCATCGGGAGCATCCTCGTGAGCCGCTTTCTCACCCGCGGATCGTTCCGCGGGGAGCTGTCGTACGGAATCACGCCGGCTGCGACGCTGCAGACGATGGCGGTGGTCGCCGAGGGGCGGCTGCGGGAGAGGTACCGCGGGGCGCTGCAACTCTCGCGGACACTCGCCGACGGCGAGACGCGCCTGATCGCGAACCTGTCGCGAATCGAGGGGCCGTTCGCGCTCGGCGTCGATGCGGAGTTCTCCTCCGAGGGCAGCGTCGCCGTGCGCCTGAACCTCGGCGCGTCGATCGCGCGCGATCCGTTCAGTGGCCGCTGGGAGACGCAGTCACGCCCCGCCGCAGCCTCCGGCTCGCTCGCCGCCCGCGTCTTCCTCGACTCGAACGCAAACGGCATCTGGGACGACGGCGAGACCCCGCTCGAGAACGTTGGCTTCTTCGTGAACCGCTCGTCCTCGCTCGAGGTGACGGACGAGCGAGGGATCGCGATCCTCCGGAACCTGCCGGCGCATCAGCCGGTCGACGTGTCGGTCTCGACCGGCTCCTTCGAAGACCCGCTGTGGGTTCCTCAGAAGGCGGGCGTCAGCATCATTCCCCGCAGCGGTACGACCGTCACCGTCGACTTCCCCGTGCTGATCACCGGCGAAGTGACCGGCACCGTCTACGTGAAGCGCGACGACAGGACGCGCGAGATGGGCGGCGTCCAGCTGCAGCTCGTCGATGCGAACGCCACCGTCGTCAAGGAGACCCGCACCGCCTACGACGGCTTCTACGAGATCACGAACATCGCACCGGGCACGTACACGCTGCGCATTTCACCGCAGCAGGCGGCTCGCTCCGGCCTGAGCAGCGACGTGCAGAAGACGGTGGTCGTGACGGCCGAGGGAGCGGTGATCGACGGTCTCGACCTGACGCTCGCCCCCGCGTCTCCGATCGCAGTCGCGCAGGCAGAGCCGGTAGTGCCCGAGCAGGTAGTGCCCGAGCAGGTAGTGCCCGAGCCGGTGACGCAGAAGGTGCCGGTCGCTCCCGTCGAAGAGCAGCCCGAACCGCCGGTTCCCACGGTCGCGCCGGTGGAACCTGTCGCCGCACCGGCAGAACCCGATCGGATGTCGCGGATCGAGGCAGCGAAGCAATTGGTCGCGGAGCAGCGCTTCCGCGAGGCCTGGGAGGCGTTCTCGGCGCTCGGGACGATCGAGCCGAAGGACCGCTATTTCGCTGCGGTCGCGGCGTACGAGGTCGGCCGCTACGCGGAAGCGAAAGAGCTGCTGGCCTCGGCGATCGTCCCGGAGACGAGCGACGCGAACCGGTACGCGGCGAAGATCCAGGGTGCCATCGTCTGGCAGTGAGGGTCGCCGTCGATCCGCCCTCCTGCCGACCGGGGGCTACTGCATGCGGCCGACTCGCGAAAGTGCGACGACCGTCTGGTCGTCATCCGCGGTCGCCACCGCATTCACCCCACCGAGAATCGCGTCGACTCCGTCACGCGCGGTCTCGGCCAGGATCGCCGCCAGCCTGTCGTAGCCGAGCGGTTCGCCGCCGGCCAGCGCTTCCGGCAACCCGTCGGTGAGCATCACGACCGACTCGCCTTCGCGCAGCGAGAACTTCACGGTCTCGTAGTTCAGGTCCGCCCGCATGCCGACCGGCAACCGCGGACCGCCGACCACCACCGGCTCGACCCCGGTCGTGCTCACCAGATACGGGTCAGGCAGACCGGCGTTCGCCAGCTCGGCCTCCCCGGTCCCGGGGTCATAACGGAGAAGAGCGATCGCGACGAACTCGCGCTTCCCCAGCTCGGCGTGCAGCTTCCTGTTCAGCGTGGCCATGATCCCGGCGATGCCGTCGGCGAACCCGAGCAGGGGGAGCGCCGACTTGACCGAGGCCATGATGAGGCTCGCCGCGAGCCCCTTCCCGGCCACGTCGGCGACGGCGACGCCGATCGATCCGTCGGGAAACCGGAGGATGTCCCAGAAG
>JBAQWH010000453.1:0-6338 GCA_049298815.1 Thermoanaerobaculia bacterium
GTGTACGTGACGGTGTTCATGTAGTCGCCCTTGCTCCCGGCCGACGCCCCATCGGGACCAACTGCACGGATGCGATAGACGTAAGCGGCCTGCGCCACCACCGTCGCATCCGACGTCGAAGTGGACAGGGGGACGGCGATGGTGACCGCGACGCCTGCGCCGTCCGTCCGCTGAAGCTCGTAGCTCGTCGCGCCGGCCGAGGCGCTCCACGACATGATCGCGGCACCTCTCCATCCGAATACCGCGAACGATGGCGGCACCGGGGGCGTCACGCGCACGCGGACCTTCGGGTGATTGGTCGAGGCGCAGCCAGCCTCGTCGTAGACGATGAGCGTGTAGGTCTGTCCGATCGAGAGGGTCGCACGCGGAGAACAGCTCGATGGGTCGTCGAGACCGGTGCCGGGAAACCACGCACACCGCGCCGCACCGCTGCCACGGAGTTGCACCGGCTCGTTCGCGGCGTAAACGCCTGGCAGCGATTCGATCACCGCGGCCGGCGGCGCGCAGACGTACTCGAGCGGTTCGTCGAGAGTCAGTTGCCGGCCGTCGCCGAGCGTCACTTCGACCGCATACGCACCCGGCTCGCGATAGGGAGCGATGAACGCGATCGAGGTCGAGGTGACGTCGCCGACCGGTGCCGCCGTCCCGCCGACGCTCACGGTGACCGGCGCATGGAATCCGCGTCCGGTGATCGTGATCGGCTGCCCGCCGCCGACGACCGCATGCGGCGCGAACGACGTCGCAGCAACTGGGATGTCGTAAGCGTAGAGCTCGTCGGCGGCGATGAAGAGCCGTCCGCCGCTCGCTTTCGCTTCCTTCACGTCCCCTTTGAGCAGACGCGTCGTGTTCCCCGCCGTTCCATCCGTCTCGACCAGCGACAGCGAGTTGTCGGCGCTCTCGCGGGCCGCGTACAGCCGGCCGGCGGCAGTCTCGAGAAACTTCTCGATGTCTCCCACCCCGGTCGTCGCGGCCGTCACGCCGTCGAAGGTCCGCAGCTCCGGGAGGTTGTAGTAGAGGCGGCCATTCAGCACGCGCGTCGTAAAGTCCGGGAAGTGGTAGGCCGGCGTCGAGTCGAAGCACGTGCTGGCGGCGCCGTCGTGAAGACACAGGCCGCTCGAGCTGCCGTAGGGCTCGAGGATCCAGCTCATCGTCGCGGCGCGTCCGAATGCGCCGTACAAGGAGAGGTATTCGCCGGTCATGACCTTCCGCGTTCCGGGAACGGTCCCGTCCGAGGTCCAGAGGGCGTTGCGTGAGGCATCTTCGCTCGTGACGAAGTAGAGGCGATCCACGGCGAGGACAGGCCGGCCGGAGAAATAGTTCGCTCCCTCGAGCTGCAGGAGAGGGCCGGTGCCCGCCGCCGTGCCATCGGAGCGCCAGAGAGACACCTTCCAGTTCATCTCCACGCCGAAGTAGAGGGTCTGGCCGATCACCTGGAGCGGCGTGAATTCCGGATACTGGTCGGCCGGCGTCGCAATCCTCGCCACCTCCACCGTTCCGGCCACCGTACCGTCGCTTCGCCAGAGCGATCGTGAGGAGGGAACCGTCGACGCGAGAAAGAAGAGCGTGTTGTCGACGCAGGTGAACGGGTACGGACTGCCGCTAGCACTGCCGGGCTGGATGTCGAGGAGCATCGACGTCCCCATCGCGGTGCCGTCGGTCACCCACAACTCCGTTCCGGATTCGACGGTCGAGCGGCTCAGGAACGCTCGCGATCCGCACTGCGTCATCTCGTGGATCAGGACGTCCGAGGCGAGCTTCGTCGTGCCGACTTCGGTGCCGTCGCTGAACCAGAGATCGATCGTCTCGTCCGAACTACCGATGTAACGGGCGTCGCTGCTCGCGAGGAAGAGCGCTCCCCCGCGAAACGCGCGAAGCATGTGCGGCTCCGACGCCTCGGTGTACAGGCCGATGTCCTTCACCCGCGACGTGCTCGCAATCGAGCCTCCGGTCTTCCAGAGCTCGAAGCCGGTGTCATCGCCGCGCGCGCCGAAGAAGACGACGTCGCCGGTCCCGATCATCGGCCATTCGACATACCCCTCCGATCCGTCCAGCTCACCGAGGTTCCACGTCCCCGCAACCGTGCCGTCGGTCCGCCACAACTGCCGATCGGCACCGATCACGCCGTAGGTCGAGGCAACCGCCAGACGCGGATTGAAGTTGCCGTAGTTCAGCGCGTTGCTTAGAAGCCTGACCTCGGCCCCGTCATAAGCCCAAAGCTCCTGCAGAGGCCAGCGGAACGTGATGAAGATGATCGTGCCGTTTGCGAGCACTCCCGCGGGTCGAGCCTCGAACGTGGCGGTCACTCCAGGGAGACCGTGCGCAACCGCGACGGTTCCCTCGTCCGTGCCGTCGCTTCGCCAGAGCTTCGCGCCGCTGCCGTCGTCTCCGACGAAATAGAGGCTCGACCCGACGGTGACGAACAGCGTGTCGCCCACCACGATCGGCGCGCCTGGATGGAGCGGTACCGTGCCGCCGGGCGACCCGTCGCTGCGCCAGATCTCCTTCGCTCCCTCCCCGGCGACGAAGCGCCGCGCGTAGACCAGATCGCCGGCGGCCGCGATCCCTTTGAAGTACGACGATGGACCGGCGGACCTCACGAGCGACGTGCCGTTCACATCGACGCGGATGAGCCCATGCTCCGCTCCGTGGCCCCCGTCGAAGTAGAGCGTGTCGCCGAGAGCCACCCAGGAACGGTTGTCGCCAACGCCGGGGGGGTACGTCCCTCCGATCGCGGCGTTGTTGACCTTCACCGGTGTCAACCCCGGCCCGTCGATCCTGAGCAGCTGCGTGCCGGCGTGGACGTAGAGGTGGCTCTGCGTCGCCATGATCGAGTGGATCGAATCGCCGAAGACGGCCTGGCGCTGGGGAGGATTCGTGCCGTCGCTGCTCCACAACTCGTTGATCCGCTCGCCGGCGTACCAGACACGGTGCTTCCAGGCGAGCTTGAAGTAAGCGATGCCGCCGAGGCGGTACGTGCCGGCCTCGCTACCGTCCGAGCGCCAGAGCGCGAGCGGGTAGCCGAGCGAATCGCACTTGTCGAAAACCACGACGTCACCGAGCGTGACGAACTTCGACGGAAACGAGCCGGTCTGAACCGCGATCTGGTTGATGTCCTTGACCAGATAGGCGTCGTCCTCCGCATGCACCGAGGAGGCGAGACAGGCGATGAACGTCAGGATGGCGACTGCGCGCAAAGGACCTTAGAAGTAACACGCTTACGTCCGTTTCCCACGTGACGGGCGTCAAGTCGAGTGCGCTGACTGTCGAATGGGACGAATGGGACGAATAGGACCAATAGGACCTATGGGACCTATGGGAGCCCGGCCACCCGGGCGGGCGGGTCGTATGGGTCCTATAGGTCCTATTGGTCCTATAGGTCCTATTCGTCCTATCCCTCACGAAGGAAGGGGGCCGGCACAATGGCCGCCCCCCCTGAGTCCCAGTCTGATTTACCGCTTGACCAGCTTCCCTTCGGCGTCGAGGACGACGAGGTCGCCGGCCTTCAATTCTTCGAGTCCGCCCTGAATTTTCGAGACGTCGCCCACGAGGAGGAGCGTCGCCTTCGACGGGACGGCGTAGCGCTTCGCGGCTGCGTTCACGGCGTCGAGCGACGCGGCGGTGATCGCCTGCGGCTCGTTCTGCAGCTCGCTCAGAGGCAGATCCATCGCCCAGAGTGTGGCGACCTGTCCGGCGATGCGGCCGAGCGACTCGAACTGCTGCGCGTAGCCGCGCACCCGCGTGAGCTTCGCGTTGCCCAGCTCGTCCGCGGTGACCGGGCGCTGGCCCGCGATCGCGTCCATCTCCTTGAGGAACTCGACGATCGACTCCTTCGTCTTGTTCGTCTGCACGCCACCCGACGCCCACCAGGCGCCGCCGTGTGTGTAGAGCGCCTGGTTGGAGAAGACGCCGTACGAGTAGCCCTTGTCCTCGCGGAGGTTGAGGTTGAGGCGCGTGCCGAAGCCGCCTCCGCCCCACACCGCGTCTGCGAGGGCGAGCGCGTAGTAATCATCGCTCTTGCGGGCCGGTGCGAGGAGGGCCTGCGAGACGACCGTCTGCGCGGCGTCGGGCCGATCGACGACGTAGATCTTTCCGGCCTGCGCGGGCGCTGGCGCGGGGATCGTGGCCGCCGGAGCCGAGCCGCCGCTCCAGTCGCCGAACTCCTTCTTCGCGAGAGCCACCGCTTCGTCGAGCGAGAGGTCGCCGGCGAAGACGATCGCGGAGCTGCCCGGCTTCCACCAGTTCGCGTGGAACTGCTGGAGGTCTTCGCGCGAGATCGCCTCGACCGTCGCCGGGAGGCCGCGCGCGGGACGTCCGTATGGATGCTCGGCGCCGAACGTCAGCATCGGACGGATGCGGGCGGCGAGCGCGTTCGGGTTGTTCGCTTCCTGCTTGAGCGAGTCGAGGTGCAGCTTCTTCTCGCGATCGAACTCGGATGCGGGGAACTGGGGATTGCGAACGACGTCGGCCAGGATGTCGAGCGCGGGGGCGAGACTGCTCTTCAGCGTGTCCATCGACAGGATGGAGATCTCGCGTCCCGCCGACCCGGACAGGCCGGTACCGAGGTTCCCGAGCTGGTCCTCGATCTGGAGCGCGGTGCGGCTCTTCGTCCCACGGTCGATCGTCCGCATGGTCATGTGCGCGACACCGGCCTTCGCGTTCGTGTCGGCGACGATGCCGGCGCGGGTCGCGAACGTCACGGCGACCTTCGGAAGGTCGTTGCGCTCGACGACGAAGACGCTCATCCCGTTCTCGAGCTTCGCCGACTTCACGGCCGGCGGCTGGAACATCCGGTCCGCCCCGATGTCCGGGGCCTTCGTCCGGTCGACCTGCACGTCGGTGCGGCGCGAGGTCTCGGGGCGGAAGCGCACGAGGAGCCGGTTGCGGTGGTCCATCCACTTCGACACCGCTTCGCGGACGTCGGCGGTCGTGACCGCCTGATACCGCGCGATGTCCTCGTCGAACTTGTCGGGTGCACCGAGGTAGGTGTTGTACTGGTTGAGGAGATCGGCCTTCCCGCCGAAACCGCCGATCCGCTCGAGACCGGTGATGAAGTTGTACCGCTGCTTGATCTTCGCGCGGTCGAGCTCTTCGGCGGTCGGCCCGCTCTTCGCGAGCTTCGCAATCTCGTCGCTGACGATCTGCTCGATCTTCGCGAGGTCGACACCCGGACGCGCGGTCACCTGAACGGCGAAGAGCCCGGAGATCTCCTGCGCGAAGTTGAACGAGGTGACTTCACCGGCGAGCTGGTTGTCGTACATCAGCACCTTCTGAAGGCGCGACGACAGTCCGTCGGTCAGGATCGCGGACGCGAGATCGAGCTTCGGCTCATCGTCCGAGAAGTACTGCGGGGCCGGCCAGACGATGTACGTCCGCTCGAGCGGCACGCGGTCGTACGCCTCGACGACCTTCTCGCCGTCCAGCTTCGGGACGTACTTCTGCGGACGGTCGAGCGCCGGTCCCGGCGGAAGCGAGCCGAAGTACTTCTCGACGAGCTTCTTCGCCTCGTCCTTGTCGAAATCGCCCGCGATCACGAGCGAGAGGTTGTTCGGCGTGTAGTAGCGGCGGAAGAACTCCTGCACGTCCTCGAGCGAGGCGGCGGTGAGGTCCTCGTGCGATCCGATGACCATCCACGAGTACGGGTGGTCGGCCGGGTGGAGGTTCTCGAAGATGAGGTTGAACGCGCGACCGTAGGGCGTGTTCTCGAGTCCCTGGCGACGCTCGTTCTTCACGACGTCGCGCTGGTTGTCGAGCTTCTCCTTCTTGATCGTCTGGTCGAGCGTCGCGACGCGGTCCGACTCGAGCCAGAGGAGGTAGTCGAGCTTCCCGGCCGGCGCAGTCACGAAATAGTTCGTCCGGTCGAAGCTCGTCGTCCCGTTCACGCCCCCCTCGCGGAGGTTCGCCCCCGCGCGCTCGGCGTAGACGAAGTACTCCTCGGTGGCGTTCTTCGAGCCCTGAAACATCATGTGCTCGAAGAGATGGGCGAAACCGGTGCGGCCGCGCTTCTCGTTCTTCGAGCCGACGTGGAACCACTCGTTCACGTGGACAATCGGAAGCTTGCGGTCGACGTGGAGAATCACGTCGAGGCCGTTGGGGAGCGTGTACTTCTCGAACTCCACCTTCGGCATCTCGACGACGGGAGCGGCGGCCTTCTCGGGCGCCTTCTTGGTGCTCTGCGCCGCGAGCGGCAGCGCAGCCAGGAGCAGAGACAGCAGGGTCAATGCAGTCTTACGCAAACAGTTCCTCCTATCGGTTGTGAAACCTGAGCATGCTGATACGGCGGCAGGCGAGAAAAGATACACGCATCGGCCGGACGTCGGGCGTGGGCCGCGCGGGAGACC
>JBAQWH010000454.1:0-8841 GCA_049298815.1 Thermoanaerobaculia bacterium
CCCTGTCACCACGCGCCGCCAGTCGGCCGCCGGAACGATCTGGGCGAGCGGGGCCGCGATCACCTCGGCGTACGACAGCTCGAGGCGCACCTGCTTGCCAGCCCTCCTTCGGGGCGCGATCGGCGCCGTGGTCGGAACGATTTCGACCGCGTCGCCTGGAGCGATCAGGTTGGGCGGTTCTCGATCTTCGTCCCACAGCGCGGCGTCGGTCCGCCCGAGGAGGTTCCAACCGCCGGGAGAGTCGATCGGATAAATGCCGGCGGTCGAGCCAGCGATCGCGAAGGTCCCCGCGTCCACATGCGGCCGCGAGGTCGCCCGCCGCGGCATCGCCCATTCCTCAGGCCAGCCGTCGAGATAGGCGAATCCCGCGCGAAAGCCGAGGTAGCGAGCCGTCAGCCGCAGGGCTGCGACGCGCGGAAGGAACTGGTCGAGTGACAGGCCTGCGTGGAGAAGGAACTCGGCGAGGTCGGTCCCATCGCGGAAGCTGACTGCAATCCGGTGGAGGCGGACTGCGTCGTCCCCTGCGGCGGCCTCCGCACCGACAATCGCGTCCCGCAGCGCTTCACGATCCGGCGTTCCGCTCCAGATCGTCAGCAGCGACGAGTGGCCCGGAATGCACGCAAGGACCCCTTCGACGGACTCGGCGGCACGGGCCGCTGCATGCAGTGCGGACGCCGCGATCGTACGGTCGAGGACGGCAAGGATGCCGCGATCTCCGGCGGGTCGAAGCTCCATGTTCTGAGCGTACTATGTCGCGCCATGGCGAGAATGAATCGAGACGACACGGAGCTCCTTTTGGAGCTTGCTCATCAGGCGATGATCGACCGCGGGCTGCTGCCCGAATACTCACCCGAGGCCCTGAGCCAGCTCGCCTCGATTCACGAGCGAGCACACACAGAAGAGCCTTCGGCCCGCGACCTGCGCGACCTGCCGTGGTGCTCGATCGACAACGACGACTCCCGCGACCTCGACCAGCTGACGTGGGCCGAGCCAGCGGCAGACGGAGCGACGAAGATGTACGTTGCGGTCGCCGACGTCGACGCGCTCGTCTCGAAGGGCACACCGATCGACGCGCACGCGCGGCACAACACGACGTCGGTCTACACCGCCGCGAAGGTCTTCGCGATGCTGCCCGAAAAACTGTCGACCGACCTCACGTCGCTGAACCCATCCGAGGACCGGCTGGCGATCGTCACCGAGCTGACCGTGCGGGACGGCGTGCCGGGACACAGCGAGATCTACCGAGCTCTCGTCAGGAACAAGGCGAAGCTCGCCTATGACGAGGTCGCCGCCTGGCTCGACGGAGAGATCGACGAGCCGGCCGAAATGAGCCGCGTCGCCGGGCTCGCCGACTCGATCCGCCTGCAGGACCGCGTGGCCGATGAGCTGCGCGATCTCCGCCACCAGCACGGCGCGCTCGACCTCGAAACGATCGAGGCGCGGCCCGTGTTCAGCAACGGCCGCGTGACCGACCTGCAGCAGTCACGGCGCAACAACGCACGGCTCCTGATCGAGGACTTCATGATCGCCACCAACGGCGCCACCGCGAGGTTCCTCTCCGGCCGCGGATATCCGAGCATCCGTCGCGTCGTCCGTTCGCCCGAGCGCTGGGACCGCATCGAACGGATCGCCGAAGAGCGTGGCGAGCGCCTTCCGCCCGATCCCGACGCGCGCGCGCTCGAAGAGTTCCTCCGGCGGCAGAAGAAGGCCGACCCGATCCGTTTCCCCGACCTCTCGCTCTCGATCGTCAAGGCGATGGGGGCGGGCGAGTACGTCGTCGAGAAGCCCGGCGCGCAATCGATCGGACACTTCGGCCTCGCCGTGAAGGACTACACGCACTCGACGGCGCCCAACCGGCGCTATCCCGACCTGATCACGCACCGGCTCGTCAAGGCGGCGCTCGCCGGCGGGCACGCACCGTATGACCTCGACGAGCTCGCTGCGCTGGCGACCCACTGCACCGACCAGGAGGACGCGGCGAACAAGGTCGAACGCCAGGTTGGCAAGGCTGCCGCGGCCCTTCTGCTCGCCGACCGCGTCGGTGAGCGCTTCGACGGCATCGTCACCGGCGCCGCCGCCAAGGGGACGTGGGTCCGCATCTTCCGTCCGCCGGTCGAGGGGAAGCTCGTCAAGGGGCAGAAAGGGCTCGAGGTGGGCGACCGGGTCCGCGTGAAGCTGATCCACGTCGACGCGGAGCTGGGGTTCATCGACTTCGCGCGGACGAGCTAGCGGGCGGGGACGTTTTCGCGCGTGTGCGGGATGTCGCGCCGCGCGATCCGCACGTTGTCGATCAGGCGGGTGCGACCGACCCTGACGGCTCCGGCGAGCAGGAGGTCGCGGTCGAAATCCGCCGGCGTGGCGAACGTCTCTGGGTCGACGACCGCGAGGTAGTCGACCTCGACTCCGCCGACCTCCGCCACGACGCGCCTCATGAGCTTCTCGATCGCGTCGGCCTGCAGGACGCCGTGCAGGATGGCCTCTTCCCCCGCGCGCAGCGCACGGTGAAGGGCCGGCGCCTTCTCCCTCTCCGCGGTGGACAGGTAGCTGTTGCGCGACGAACGGGCGAGGCCGTCGGGCTCGCGCACCGTCTCACCGAAGACCAGCCTGACCGGCATGTCGAGGTCGCGCACCATCCGGTCGATCACCGCACACTGCTGCGCGTCCTTGCGGCCGAACACCGCGAGGTCCGGCTGGACGAGGTTGAACAGCTTTGCGACGACCGTGGCGACGCCGTCGAAGTGCCCCGGCCTCCGCTCACCTTCCAGCCCTTCCGCGACTCCGCGGATCCGGACGCCGGTTGCCGCGTCCGGCGGGTACATCGTCGCGACCGCAGGGAGAAAGAGCAGGTCGACCCCCGCAGCCTCCAGCAGCGCGGTATCGCGCTTCTCGTCCCGGGGATAACGGTCGAAATCGTCGGTCGGTGCGAACTGCAGCGGGTTGACGAAGATCGAGACGACCACGAACGTCGCTCCCGCTTCGCGCGCGACCTCGATCAGGGAGAGGTGACCGTCGTGGAGGAACCCCATCGTCGGGACGAAGCCGATGACGGCCGCCTGCGAGCGCGCCCCCGCCACCGCCCGGCGGACCTCTTCGATCGTGTGACTAATACGCACTGATTAACAATGATATTTATTGATATGTAATATTGGAGCGGTCACCGCGGCATCTTCACGACCACTCCGCCCTCTTCGCGCGTCGCGTAAAGCCGCTCGAGATCTTCCTGGCTGCTCATGTGGAACGATTCAGAGTGGCTCGGGAACCGCCCCTCGCGAACGTCCTCGAGGTATTTTTCGATCGCGACCTGCATGTCGACGGCGAGGTGCGCGTACTGGCGCACGAATTTCGGTTTGTGCCCGTCGTAGAGCCCGAGGAGATCGTGGAGGACGAGCACCTGGCCGTCGCAGGAAGCGCCGGCGCCGATCCCGATGATCGGGATCGAGAGCTGTTCCGAGATCAGCGCGGCGAGCTCCGCAGGCACGGCCTCGACGACGATGGCGAAGCAGCCGGCGGCTTCCAGCGCGAGCGCTTCGTCGACGACGCGGCGCGCATCGTCGGTGTTCTTCCCCTGCAGCTTGAATCCGCCGAGTGCGTTCACCGACTGCGGGGTCAGTCCGACATGCCCCATGACGGGAACCTCGGCGTCGAGGATTGCCTCGACCACCTTGATCCGCGACGGCTTGCCTCCCTCGATCTTCACCGCGTGAGCGCCGGCCTGCATGAAGCGGCCGGCGTTGCTGACCGCCTCTTCAGTCGAGACGTGGTACGAGAGGTAGGGCATGTCCCCCACGATGAGCGCGCGCTTGACGCCACGCGCGACCGCACGGGTGTGGTGGAGCATGTCGTCCATCGTGACGCTGAGGGTATCGGGCAGCCCGAGGACCACCATCCCGAGCGAGTCGCCGACCAGGATGACATCGGCGCCGGCTGCGTCGGCGACGCGGGCACTGGGGTAGTCGTAAGCCGTGATCATCCCGATCCGGCGCTGGTTCTTCATCGCGCGCACGGCCGGGACGGTCACTCTCTGCTCGGCGTTTGTGGTCATCTGGGTCTCCTCGCCAGGAGGGAGAACATGCGGACGGGATGCCGATTTCCTTCAAGCCGTCCCGGGGCGCAGGTCAGGATCCGACCGGCACGTAATACTGCGTCCCCTTCTGGGCGTTCCGGACCTGCTCGACGAGCTGCTCGAAATGCTCAGGAGTGTTGACGAAATCGATATCGGTCGTGTTCACGACGAGCAGCGGCGTCTCGTCGTAGCGGTAGAAATAGTGGGAGTAAGCCTCGCTCAGCTCCTGGAGATACGAAGATGAGATCGCCTTCTCGTAGGCCCGGCCGCGCTTCTTGATCCGCTTGAGCAGCGTCTCGAGGCTCGCCTGGAGATAGATCACGAGGTCCGGTCTCGTGACCTGCTCGTAGAGGAGGTCGTAGAGCCGGTTGAAGATCATCAGCTCCGAGTCGTCGAGCGTCAGGTACGCGAAGATCTTGCTCTTCGGGAAGCTGTAGTCCGAAAGGATGAGCTCCGTGAAAAGGTCGCGCTGCGCCATCTGCCGCTGCTGATCGAACCGCGAGAGAAGGAAGAACAGCTCGGTCCGGAACGCGGCGCCCCGCTTGTCCTTGTAGAAGTCGTCGAGGAACGGGTTGTCGACGTCCTCGAGGATCCGGGTTCCCCGGAAGCGCTTCGCGAGGAGGTTGGTGAGCGATGTCTTACCGACACCGATCGGCCCCTCGATCGCGACATGGCGCCATGGCAGAGACTGCATTGGCCCGAAAGGATAGCAGCGGTCGGCGGTCCGTGGTGGCTCGATCCAGAGCGGTTGGAGCGAGGAGCTTCCAGTGACACGAGGGTTGGTCTCGGGCGACGGGCGAGATCTCGCCCGCTTCGCCCTCTGTGCACCCTCTGTGTTCTCTGTGTCTCCGTGGTGAACCGAACGTGGATTCACCACAGAGGCACAGAGGACACCGAGGAGTACGGAGGATCACCGTCGAGGAGGCGAGTGAGGGTTCGCGTGTCGTTTTCTTCGGCAAAGCCCTCCGGCGTCTCCGTGATACAACTCGCGGCCTATGCTGCAGATCGAAGAATACCGTCTGGACAACGGCCTTCGTGTCGTTCTCAACGAAGATCATTCGGCACCGCTGGTGGCCGTGAACCTCTGGTATCACGTCGGCTCGAAGAACGAGCGTCCCGGCCGCACCGGCTTCGCACACCTGTTCGAGCACATGCTCTTTTCCGGTTCGGAGAACGTCGGAAACAACGAGCACTTCAGGCACGTGCAGTCGGTGGGCGGAGTGCTGAACGGAACGACGTTCTTCGACCGCACCAACTACTTCGAGACGCTTCCCTCGAACTACCTCTCGCTCGGCCTCTGGCTCGAGTCCGACCGGATGGGTTTTTTCCTCCCCGCGCTGACGCAGGAGAAACTCGACATCCAGCGCGAGGTCGTGAAGGAAGAGCGCCGGCAGCGCTACGACAACGTTCCTTACGGGACCGCGTTCGAGCGCCTTCTGAATCTCGCCTATGAGGATGACTACTCGTACCACTGGCCGACGATCGGGTCGATGGAAGACCTCGGCGACGCATCGCTCGACGACGTCCGCCACTTCTTCACGACGTGGTACCGCCCCGACAACTGCGTCCTGACGATCGTCGGCGACTTCACGCCGTCCGAGGCGAAGAAGCTCGTCGAACAGTACTTCGGCACGATCGCGCCGGGAGGGTCGTTCCCGAAGTTCGAGCTGCAGCGGACGCCGGCCGGCTACGAGAAGCGAGAGACGTTCGCGTCACCGGTTCAGCTCCCGCGCCTCTACCGGCTCTACCACCTGCCGCAGATGGGTGACCGCGAGTGGGTGCACGCCGACCTGCTGACGACGGTCCTCGCGTCCGACAAGGCGAGCCGTCTCGATCGCGTGCTGGTGCACGAACGGCAGATCGCGCAGGATGTCGCGACCTACGTCCTCCCGACCGAGTCGACCGGGATGATGCTGCTGCAGGCAACGGCGCGCGAAGGGGTTCCGATCGAGGCAATCGAAACGGCGATCGACGAAGAGGTCGCGCAGATCGCGGTCACCGGGATCACCGAGGAAGAGCTGACGCGCGCGAAGAACCGGGCCGAGGTCGAGCTCGCGCACCAGCTCGAGACGTTCGACGGACGCGCCGACCTGCTCGGCATGCTCGCAACGTACTTCGGCGACGCGACGATGATCGAGCGCTGGCTCGAGCCGTACCACTCGGCGACCGTCGAGGACCTCGCGCACATCGCACGCAAGTACCTCATTCCCGAGAACCGCGTCACCAGCCTGTTCGTCCCGGAGAGTGTGCGATGACGACGATCGACCGATCCACACCGCCGGTTCCCGGCGAGTCGCGCCCCTATCACTTCCCCCGCATCACGCGCACGACGCTGCCGAACGGACTGCGCGTGCTCGTGGCGGAAAACCACGGTGCGCCGCTGGTGTCGCTCCGGGCACTCGTCCGCTCCGGCGCCGATCACGACACGCGCATGACCGCCGGTCTCGCATCGCTCACGGCCGAGGTGCTGGACGAAGGCGCCGCCGCCCGCGATGCGATCCAGATCGCCGAGGACATTGGAACCCTCGGCGGCTCGCTCGGCAGCGGCACCGACTGGGACGCGTCGTACGTCTCGGTCGACGTCCTGAGCCGCAACGTCGAGGCGGCGTCCGAGATCTTCGCCGACGTCACCGCACGTGCAAGCATCCCCGAGGACGGCGTCGAGCGGGTCCGCGTCGAGCGGCTGACCGAGATCATCCAGCAGCGCGACGAGCCCTCCGCCATCGCAGGCAAGCGCTTCTCGAACCTTCTCTACGGCAGTGGCGCCTACGGCAACTCGATCACCGGCAACGCCGACAGCGTGTCGCGTCTCACGGCTGCCGATTTCCGCGCGTTCTACGAGGCGCACTACGTCCCGAACAACAGCTCGGTCGTCGTGTCGGGGGACATCGACTCCGCCGCCGCCGTGCGCCTGGTCGAGGCGACGTTCGGAGCGTGGGCCCGAGGCCAGCAACCCGACGCTCCGACCATTGCACCGGTCCGCTTCGACCGATCGCGCATCTACGTCATCGACAGGCCGACCGCAGTCCAGTCGGAGATCCGCGTCGGACACCTCGGCGTCCCCCGCTCGTGCGAGGACTACTTCGCCGTCTCGGTCATGAACGCAATCCTCGGCGGCGTCTTCAACTCCCGAATCAACCTCAACCTGCGCGAGAAGCACGGCTACACCTACGGCGCGCGGTCCACCTTTGCGTTCCGCCGGCAGGCCGGGCCTTTCGTCATCGCCGCACCCGTCCGCAACGAGGTCACGCGCGAGTCGATCGGCGAAGTCCTCGCGGAGCTGCGCCGGATCCGGACCGGCGACATCGAGGAACGCGAGCTCTCAGACACGAAGAACTACCTCATGGGCGTCTTCCCGGCGACCGTGCAGACGGCATCCGACATCGCGGGCCGCCTCATCGACATGGAGCTTTACGGCCTGCCCGAGGACTACTTCGACCACTACCGCGACAACATCGCGGCCATCGGTCCCGACGACATCGTCCGTGCCGCCCGAAAGTACATCGACCCGGAGAACGTGCTGGTCGTCGTCGTCGGCAACGCGAAGCAGATCCGCGAGCCGCTCGAGTCGTTCGGTTATCCCGTCCACGAGCTAGACATCGACGGCAACGCACTGCCGCTGGCGTGAGACTGCTTCAGCCCAGGCACAGCGCGGCTCCGCCGTAACCAAACATCGATAGCCTTCTCCCCGCGTGCGGGGAGAAGGTGCCGAAGGCGGATGAGGGGCTCGTGGCTCGACCCCTCACCCGCACTCCGCTTCGCTCCGTGTCTCCCTCTCCCCGCTCACGCGGGGCGAGGGATGTCGAAGAGCTCGCACCGCGGACGGCTCTCGTACCCAGTGATCAAAGGACACAGAGAAGCGCAGGCCTTCCGGAAGGCTACATGAGCCTCACACGCTCTGTTCTTCTCTGTGTTCCTCGGTGTCCTCTGTGCCTCTGTGGTGAACGTCCTCAGCGACCGGCACGGGCTCGGTTTGCACCGGCTCGACGGCCGGAGCCTCCTTCGCCTTCGCCAGCAGCACGATGACCGCGATCACGACCTGAAGGCCGAGGAGGATCGTCGAGACGCCGTGCAGGATGCCGAACTGCATGCGCAGCGGATCGCCCGGGTCGAGGTAGGAGACGGGGACACCGAGAGCCACTCGAATGGAGCGGATCCGTAGATCGGCGAAGCCCTGCATCGCCGCAAAGGTGATCGCGGCGAAAAGCATCGTCAGAATCCACGGCCTCAGCCGCTTCAGCTCGAGAAGGAACAGCGCGAGCGGGGCGAGGAGGGCGATGTAATGCCACCGCGTGAGGATCGCGCCGACGACGTCGGCGGCGGTCGTCGGGTTCGTGACCGCACCGAACGCTGCTGCCGCCGCCATCCCGGAAAAGAACCCACTGCCCAGCCAGAGCGCGGCAATCAGTCGTTGAAGACGTTCCGTATGGCCTCCTCGTACGGCGCCCGGAGCACGCCGCGCTCGGTGATGATCGCGGAAACGAGGCGCGCCGGGGTCACGTCGAACGCCGGGTGACGCACCTGGATTCCGTCGGGGGCAACGCGCGTCCCCGCGATCTCGACCACTTCCAGGGGGCTGCGCTCCTCGATGGGGATCGACTCGCCCGTAGGGCACGCCGGGTCGATGGTCGAGAGCGGCGCGGCGACGTAGAACGGGACGCCATGCGCCGCGGCGAGAACCGCCACGGTGTAGGTTCCGATCTTGTTCGCGGTGTCGCCGTTCGCCGCGATGCGGTCGGCCCCGACGACGACCGCATCGAACGTCCCTGTCTGGACAA
>JBAQWH010000455.1:0-7805 GCA_049298815.1 Thermoanaerobaculia bacterium
CTCGATGACTTTGCGAATGCAATCGGCGATCTCTCGGCGTCGGCGCGTGAGATCGCCTATACCTCCACCTTCGACCTCGCACCTTCCTGTTCGCCCTATCTCGGGGTGCAGCTGTTCGGCGACGACAGCCGCGACCGTGCACGGCTGATGGTCGGGCTGCGCATGACTTACAAAACTCCGGCAGGCGGTTTTGGAGGCGAGCTCCCCGACCACCTCGGAGTAGTCCTCGCGTTCGCGCCGCGTTTTGAAGAAGAGGAATGGGCGGATCTCGTGAGGCTCGTTCTGGTGCCGGCGCTCGAAAAGATGGATCCGCTTCTCTCGGAGACCTCCAATCCTTTCCGCCATCTCGTCTCCACCACCCGGCATCTGAGCCGGGCCGCGCTCGAGGAAGGAGGATCGGTATGAACAGCACGCCGGTCGACGGACTCGTTCTCATCGGACTTCCCTACGCCGCTCTGCTCGTGTTCATCGGCGGCATCCACTGGCGTATGCGCAGTTCGAAGTTCAGCCTGTCGGCACTGTCGTCGCAGTTCCTCGAGAGCCGGTGGGTACCGTGGGGAACGGTGCCGTTCCATCTCGGGATCATCGTCCTCTTCTTCGCGCATCTGATCCCGGTGCTGATCCCCGGGATCTGGCAGTCGTTCCTGTCGAACAGAACGGCGCTGCTGACGGTCGAGGCGATCGGCATCGGCTGCGCGATTCTCTGCATCGTCGGAATCCTCATTCTCTTCACGCGGCGGGTCACCTCTGCCGCCGTGCAGTCGACGACGACAGTGATGGACCTGGTGGTACTCGGCGTACTTCTCGCGCAGATCGCAGTCGGCCTCGGAGTGGCGGTACTGCACCGCTGGGGAGCGGTCTGGTCGGCGGGAACCACGACGCCGTATTTGTGGAGCATCGTGACCCTCCAGCCGGACGCGACACTCGTCGCCGGGATGCCGCCGCTGATGAAGCTTCACCTTGCCGGCGCCTGGATCCTGCTCGCGCTCGTGCCCTTCACCCGGCTCGTGCACATGTTCGCGGTGCCGCTGCAGTACCTGCGGCGGCCATTCCAGAAGGTGGTGTGGTCGAACCGGCGAAGAGAGGTCGCACTCGAGCAGGTCTCCCACCGTGAGGTCGCAGGGCGACGCCTGCTGGTGCAGGGGGTTCTCGGGATTGGCGCGGCGGGCGCGCTGCTCTCCATCGGCGTCCTCGGGAAACTGTTCAACTACTTCCGCGGAACCGACATGACCGAAGTCGAGCAGGCGGAACTGCTCGACACGCGACTGCGCCGGCTCGAGATGACGGCCGAACAGAGATCGCTCCAGCTCGAGCGGATGAGAAGCCAGTACATCCGCGTGGCGCGGCTCGGTGATCTCCAGCAGAATTCCGGGACCTATTTCATCGACTATCAGATGCGTCCCGCGCTCGCGTATCGAGGCGCCGACGGGCTGCCGCACCTCATCTCCGCGAAGTGCACGCACCTGGCGTGCACCATCGCGAAGGACGTGAGCACGGAGGGACGGATTCTCTGCCCCTGCCACGTGTCGTGGTTCGATCTGAAGAGCGGTGCGCCGACACCGGGATCGCCGGCCAAGGCGCCGCTGCCAATCCTCGGATGGGTGCTCCGCGAACCGAATGGTCCGATCGTCGCGAGTCGTGCACCCGACGGCACCATGGAAGGGGAGCCGGTGCCGGAGCAGATGGATGACTACGAAGTGTTCATTTCCCGGACCTTCGCGAAGCGGGAGGTGTGATGCGATTCGACGCGGTGACTTCCTTCATCGCCGAACGGCTGCCGCTGGAGAAGATGAGCGTTCGCTCGCTCGTCACCACCAAGACCGTACCCCTCCATTCGATGAGCTGGGCGTACTACCTCGGCGGTATCGCGCTCTTCACGTTCGGAATCCAGCTCGTCACGGGACTGATGCTCCTGTTCTACTACGAGCCGACCGTGAGCGACGCGCACGCGTCGGTCGAGCACATCACGGCGCACGTCGCGGCCGGCGCCCTGATTCGGAACCTCCACACCTGGTCGTCCTCGGCGATGATCCTCGCGGTGCTGATGCACATGATCACCGCGTTCGCCATGAAGGCATTCGTCCGGCCGCGAGAGATCACCTGGCTGAGCGGCGTTGCACTTCTGCTCATCACCTTTGGATTCGGGTTCACAGGCTATCTGCTGCCGTGGAATCAGATCGCCGTCAACGCGACCAAGGTGGGGCTGCAGTCGATCGAGGAGGTCGGCCGCTACCTTCCGGCGGCACTGGCGCACCTGCCGACGCGCATGAAGGAGCTGATCCAGGGCGAGCCGGCGGTGGGGCAGGCGACGCTGTCGCGCTTCTATGCGATTCACGTCGTCATCCTTCCGCTCATCATCCTCGCGACGATGGGTCTTCACCTCGTCTCGGTACAGCTCCACGGCATGAGCCAGGGAGTCGACCGGCCGGGCAAAAGGACCGAGCGTTTCTTCCCCTTCTTCATCCTCAAGGACTTCTGGCTCTGGGGCGTCGTCTTTCTGGTTCTCTTCATCCTCGCGCTGACGCTTCCGTTCGAGTCGTTCTTCTCGTATCCGCTGTTCTTCGCCTACGACCCGCTCGGCTCGACGCCCGATGGCATCAAGCCCGAGTGGTACTTCTTCTTCGCCTATTACCCGCTCGAGCTGATGCCGTTCTGGATCGTCGGCCTCGCGACGAACCTCGCACTGCTCGTCCTCATCGCCAGCCCCTGGATCTTCCGCGGCACCCAGCGTCGGACTCTGCGCATCCTCGCGTCGATCGCCGCGCTCTACCTGATCGTGATCACTCTGTTCGGACAGGCCATCTACGAAACCTTCCGCGGAGGGACCTTATGAAGCGTCGTGTCTCGCCGTTCCTTTTGATCGTTCTGCTGACATCGACTACTGCGCTGGCCTATCCGGAGTTCGAAGCCTGGTCGGAGAAGACGTCAGGGAAGTTCGTCGATTGCGCGATGTGCCACACGCATCCCGATGGACCGGAGGGGGTGAAGCCGGGGCAGATCCGCAGCCTCTCGCGTGAGGAGCTCGCCAAGCTCAACGAATCTCGAGCGGCGTTCGAGCCGGGAGTCGTGATCGACAGTCCGATCCTCAATGCGTTCGGCGACAGGATCATCGAGAAGCTCGGAAAAAAGAGAGTGATCGAGCTCCGCTCGTCAGGGCCGGGGCAACTGGTCGGTCTGTACGGGATGGAATCGGATCTCGATGGCGACGGGATCCCGGATGCCCGCGAGTACATGCAGGGCAGCTCGCCGGTCGATTCGCGCAGCGGCGATCCCTGGACGCTGTTCAAGGGGAACCTCCGGCAGTACTGGCTCGACATCCTGATGACGATCATCGCGACGATCGCCGGCCTGTACGGGTTGAAGCAGATCCTCCGCTGGTTCGAGTACCACTCCGAGTCGCCGGAGGTGATCGCGGCGAAAGAGACGGATTCGACGCTCGGATATCTCGCGCGGCGTGCGGCTGGAAGGCGGAGAGGGCGGTAGCGGAGGCCTGGCCGACAAGCGTATGCGGCCGATAATGCCGCCATGAAACTCACAGCCCTCACGCGCGCCGTACCGGACTCGATGGCAACGTGCGAACTGACGCATGCCGCTCGTGAACCGATCGACATCGCGCTCGCCCGCGCGCAGCACGCCGCTTACGAGGAGGCACTCCGCGACCTCGGTTGCACGGTCGAGCGGATCGCTCCTCTTCCGGCGCTTCCGGACTCGGTGTTCGTCGAGGACACGGCGATCGTCCTCGACGAGCTCGCGATCGTCACGAGGCCGGGCGCGGAGTCTCGCCGCGCCGAGGTCGATTCGATGGCGGACGCGCTGGCGACCCGGAGGAGCGTCGTGCGAATCATCGCGCCGGGAACCATCGACGGCGGCGATGTGATGGTCGTCGGACGCCGGATGTTCGTCGGCATCTCGAGCCGCACCAACGCCGCTGCGCTCGATCAGCTCCGTGGATTCGTCGAGCCTCACGGCTATGAGGTGATTGGAGTCGGGGTCCGCGGCGTCCTGCATCTGAAGTCGGCGGTCACGCAGGTCGGCCCCGACCTGTTGCTCGTCAACCGGGACCTGCTCGACAGTGCCGCGTTCGCCGGCTTCACGCTGATCGACGTCGACCCGGACGAGCCCCACGCCACGAACGCCCTTCTCATCGGCGATGCGGTTCTGTTTCCCTCTGCCTTCGAACGCACCAGGAGGCGCCTCGCGGATGCGGGCGTCCGCGTCGTGACCGTCGACGCGTCCGAGGTGGCGAAGGCCGAAGGGGCGTTGACGTGCTGCAGTGTCCTCGTCCGGGACTGAGTCGCGGAGCTGCAGCAGGTCGTGAATGACAGCACCTCGGATCGGAGCAGAAGAACGAGCTCTTGGTCTTTGCGGTACGGGGTCGCGAAGCCGAGCCGTCCCGCATGCAGCCGTGGGGTCAAATTCGGCGTTCGTGGTCGTGCCGCCTGAGCGGGCCGGTTCCGTTCCTCAGCGGGTGATCGTCACAGGCGCGGTCCGTCCCACCTGCCGGGCGAGCGCCTGCCAACGGGGATCGCTTCGCAGCGGGCGGTACTCGGCCTGGTAGATCCAGGACCACATCAGCGCATTGCGTTCCTGACGTGCGAGCTCCAGCGCGTCGAGGGCGCGATCGTGTTCGCCGAGTGCGGTGAGCAGCGTCGCCAGGTCTCGCGAGGCGATGAACACGTTGCGCCCGCGACGGGACTCGAGGTCGTGAAGGATCTCTTCCGCTTTCGTCCGCTCGCCCGCGTCGGCGAGCACGGCGCCGAGGCGTGCCAGGTAGAAGGGAACCTCGCGGGCGGTCGACTCGACGAGCTTGTCGAAGACGGCGATCGACTCGTCGTAGCGGCCGAGGAAGCGCAGCGCCGTGGCGTAGCTCCAGAGGGCGTAGCCGCTATCGGGCGCGATCTCGAGCGTTCTCGCGAGCACGCGGGCCGCGGTCTCGAAGTCGCCGATGATCGCCGACACCCAGGCGGAGGATGTGCGCACGTTGGCGTCATAGGGCTCGAGCTCGATCCCGCGGGCCGTGCACTCGAGCCCCTCGTTCGTCCGCCCGATCAGCCCCAGACAGAGACCGAGCCAGTTCCAACCCTCGGCCGACTTCGGATTTCGCTCGATGGCTTGACGGCAGAAGGCTTCTTCCCGCGCCGTGTTCCATCCGTAGTAGTGCTCGAGAATGGCGCGGGACATGGGGACGCTCGCCGACTCGGGCGCGATGCGATCGGCTTCGTCGATCGCCGCCCGTGCGCGTGCCCACGCCTCCCACGTCGAAACCCCGCTGTAAAAGCCGTGGATCGCCCACGCGTCAGCGAGCGAAGTGTGGACGTCGGTGAAATCGGGGTCGATTTCAGCCGCCGCCTGCAGTTCCTCGATCGCTCCGCGCGTGCGACGGCGCGCCAGAAGGTAACGCCCCTTCAGATATCGATCGTACGCTTCGACGTTCTGCGTCTTTCCCGTCACCGCCACCGCGTCTTCGGGTTTCAGACGGAGCTTGAACGCGCTGGCGATGGCCTGCGCGATCTCGTCCTGCACGGCAAAGACATCGGCGAGCTCGCGGTCCCACCGGTCCGACCAGACCTGGAAGCCGCTCGCGACGTCGATCAACTGCGCGGAGACGCGCAGGCGTGATCCGAGCTGGCGGAGGCTCCCCTCCAGGACCATGCCCACGGCGAGCTCGCGGCCGATCTTCCGCACGTCTTCGGAGCTCCCTTTGAATGCGAAGGATGAGGTCCGCGCAGCGACGTGCAGGTTCGGGAGGTTGGAGATCGAGTTGATGATCTCCTCGGTCATGCCGTCGCTGAGGTACTCCCCCTCGACGGCTGCGCCGATGTTGCGGAACGGGAGAACCGCGATCGAGACGTCGACCGGACGTGACGATTCGTCGGGCCGCGGAGTGTTGCGCGTGACTGTCTCGGACCCGCTCGCCGAGCTGGAACGCATCGCCAGCCGCAAAGCGAAGGCGAGATCACGCGCCGAGCGGAAGCGATCTTCCGGAGCCTTCTCCAGACAGTGGCGCACGATCTCCTCGACCTCGCCCGGGACGCTGCGTCCCGTGTCGGCGAGCGGCTTCGGCTCCTCGCGCAGAATGGCCACGATGGTGTCCATCTTCGAGCTGCGCACGAAGGCGGGCTTTCCTGCAAGCATCTCGTAGAAGACCACGCCGAACGAGAAGATGTCCGAGCGCGCATCGGCGGTCTCGCCGCGTGCCTGCTCAGGTGAGAGATAGCCGAGGGTCCCCATGACCATGCCGGGCGAAGTACGCCCGATGACGGTGGTGCGGTCGGGGCTGTCGAGCCCGACCGGTTCTTCCATGCGGGCGAGCCCGAAGTCGAGGATCTTCACCACCGCGTCGCGCGTGACGAAGATGTTGTCCGGCTTCAGATCGCGATGGACGATGCCTCGCTCGTGCGCGGCGGCCAGACCCTGTGCGATCTGATGGGCCCATTCCAGAGCGCGGGCCGCCGTGATCTCGGCCTGCTGCACTCGCTCGCGCAGGGTGGCCCCCTCGAGAAGTTCCATGACCGCGTACGCGGTGCCGTTGTCCTCGCCGAAATCGTGGATGGACAGGATGTTCGGGTGGGACAACGCCGCCACCGCCCGCGCCTCGCGCTCGAAGCGCTCCCGCGCCATCTGGTTCTCGATCATGTTCTCGGGAAGGACTTTGATGGCCACGTCGCGATTGAGCCGCTGATCGCGCGCACGCCACACCTCTCCCATCCCTCCAGCCCCGAGAGGTGCGAGCACCTCATAGGGGCCGAGCCGCGAGCCGGCCTTCAGCATGGGCAGATTCTACGATGGGAGCCGTGGAAGGCCGCGCGAGGCGAATGCGAGTGCCGACCGGGTGGGCGTGTATTCTCACCTCATGAGGTGGATCGCCGTCCTTGCCACGCTCGTGATCGGATGTGCCTCGGCGCGAACGCCGATGCAGAGGATCGTCCTCGACTACGACACACCGGCGGACGCCATGCTCCAGCGGGAGGTCGAGGCGATCGACGCGCGACTGCGCGGGCAGCTCGGCATGACCGAGGGGGACGCCGCGGTCGGCGTGGTCGATCTGAAGAGCGGACACGTGGCGATGCTTCACCCCGACCGCATTGAATACGCCGCGAGCGTGCCGAAGGTGGGGATCCTGCTCGCGTGGTTCGCGCTGCACCCCGACTGGAACGCGCGACTCGACGCGACGACCCGCCACAAGCTGGGATTGATGGCGAAGGTCTCGGACAACGAGGCGGCGTCGACGTTCTCGCGCGAGCTGGGCCTGCGCGAGATCCAGCGCGTGCTCGACGGCTATGGCCTCTACGACGCCACGCGGGGCGGCGGCATCTGGGTCGGGAAGCATTACGGAAAGGGCAGCGAGCGGATCGGCGATCCGGTGGCCGACCACTCGCACGCCGCGACGGTGCGCCAGCTTCTCCGCTACTGGCTCCTGTTGATGCAGGGGAATCTCGTCTCGCGCGAAGCGTCGGCGGCAATGCGGGAGATCTTCGCCTCGCCGGAGATCCCGCACAGCGACCTGAAGTTCGTCAAAGCGCTGGCCGGCCGGAACCTCGACATCCTCCGCAAGTGGGGGTCGTGGGAACAGTGGCAGCACGACAGCGCAGTGATCACCGGGCCGGGCCGGCAATACATCCTCGTCGCGCTGACCCACCACGCGTGTGGCGACGAGTACCTCGAGGATCTCGCACGAAGCGTGGATGACCTGATGGCGCGACAATCGGGGACAGCCTGGTAGGACCGCTCGAAAACCCCGCACGCCCCGGCCATGACCACTCAGCGGTTACGCGCCGGAGGCGCGTCTGCGGGTAGCCAGGGGT
>JBAQWH010000456.1:0-3368 GCA_049298815.1 Thermoanaerobaculia bacterium
GGAATAGATTCACAACCGTGTTGACCATTCCACTGACCACTGACCACTGACCACTGACCACTGACCACTGACCACTGACCACTGACCACTGACCACTGACCACTGACCACTGACGACTGACCACTAACGACTAACGACTGCCTCACCCCACACCATGAAAATCACTGAGGTCTGCATCGAGAAGCCGGTTTTCGCCTGGATGATCATGGCGGCGACCATCGTCTTCGGCGCCGTCGCGGCGACGCGCATCGGCATCTCGCAGTTCCCCGACTACGACCTGCCGACGATCAACGTCAGCGCGACGTGGGAAGGCGCAGCCCCGGAGGTCGTCGAGCACGACATCGTCGAGCCGATCGAGGAAGCGCTCATGCAGGTCGAAGGGGTGAAGAACATCACCTCGAGCTCGCGCATGGGTGGTGGCAGCGTCACGATCGAGCTCGATCTGTCGCGCAACATCGACCTCGCGCTCCAGGACGTGCAGACCCGCATCGCGCAGGTGCAGCGGCGGTTGCCGCGCGACATCGAGCCGCCGGTCGTCTCCAAGAGCAATCCCGAAGACCAGCCGATCCTCTGGGTCGGTCTCAGCGGACCGTTCGCACCGCAGGTACTGTCCGACTACGCGCGGTACCGCGTGAAGGAGAAGCTGCAGACGGTGCCGGGGGTCGGTGAGATCCAGTCGGGCTCGGTCGACCGCAACATCCGCATCTGGATCGACTCGGACAAGCTCGACGAGCGTCGCGTCACCGTGTCGGAAGTGCTGAACGCCGTGCGGGAGCAGCACGTGGAGCTGCCGGCGGGCCGCCTCGAGACGTCCGGCCGCGAGGTCAACGTCCGCGTGCTGGGAGAGGCGTTCGACCTCGACGAGTTCCGCAGGCTCGTGGTGTCCAACCGCGAAGGCTCTCCGGTCTACCTGAACGACGTTGCGCTGATCGAGGACGGCTTCGAGGACATCCGCCGGATCTCTCGCGTCAACGGTCAGCCGGCGCAGGGGCTCGGCATCAAGAAGCAGCGCGGCTCCAATGCCGTCGCGGTCGGCAAGGGCATCAAGGCAGCGATGGTCGAGATCCAGAAGACGCTGCCTCCCGGGATGGAGCTGGCGGTGAACTTCGACTCGACCAAGTTCATCGAGGAGTCGGTTCACGAGATCGAGTTCGAGCTCCTGCTGTCGGTCATCCTGACCGCGTTCATCTGCTGGCTCTTCCTCGGGTCGCTCGGTGCGACGCTGAACGTGATCATGGCGATCCCGATGTCGCTCCTTGGGACGGTCGCAGCGATCTACTTCTTCGGCTTCACCCTCAACACGTTCACCCTGCTCGGTCTCGCGCTCGCCGTCGGCATCGTCGTCGACGACGCGATCATGGTCCTCGAGAACATCTTCCGGCACGGGGAGATGGGGAAGGACAAGGTTCGCGCGGCGCGTGAAGGCACCGCGGAGATCAGCTTCGCCGCGCTCGCCGCCACGCTGGCGATCTGCGCGATCTTCCTCCCGGTCGTCTTCATGCAGGGGCTGATCGGCAAGTTCTTCCTGCAGTTCGGCGTGACGCTCTGCGTCGCGGTGCTGCTGTCGTACGTCGAGGCGATCACCCTGGCTCCGGCCCGCTCGGCCCAGATGCTGAACGCGGGCGCCGCGCGGCAGACGAGGCTCGGGCACTTCGTCGACGTCGCATTCGACAGGTTGGCGGCAGCCTACGGCCGGCTGCTCGGCTTCGCGCTGAAGCACGCGGTGATCGTCCTGATCGCCGCGGCGGCGATCTTCGGCTCGTCGATCTACATCTACAAGATCCTGCCCAGTGAGTTCGTCCCCTCGCAGGACCAGAGCCGCCTCATGGTGCGCCTGCAGACTGCGGTCGGCGCCGACCTTGGCGAGACCGACCGCGTCTTCCGCCGTGCGGAAGCGTTCCTGATGAAGCAGAAGGAGGTCGACCGCATCTTCGGCTTCGTCGGAGGCTTCGGTGGCGGCGTGAACAGCGGCGTGCTGTTCCTGACCATGGTGCCGCCCGACGAGCGTGACAAGACGCAGGCGGACATCGCGCAGGTCATCCGCAAGGAGCTCAACTCGTACCCGGGCGCCCGCGCCGTCGTCCAGGATCTCTCCCAGCAGGGGTTCACCGCGCAGCGAGGGTTCCCGATCGAGTTCTCGGTCCGCGGATCCGAGTGGGAGAAGCTGATCGAGATCTCGACCGGCCTGAGGGACAAGCTCGCGGCGAGCGGAGTCGCGACGGACGTCGACACCGACTACCGCGTCGGCCAGCCCGAGCTCCGGATCGTCCCGGACCGGGCGCGGGCCGCGGACCTCGGCGTCTCGGTCGAGGAGGTGGCGACCACGATCAACGCGCTCGTCGGCGGCGTTCGCTCCGGCAAGTACTCGAGTGGCGGCCGGCGCATCGACATCCGCACGCGTCTCCTGCAGTCGCAGAGGACGCGTCCCGAGGACCTCGCGAGGCTGCGCATCCGCACGGCGTCGGGCGAGCTCGTCCCGCTCTCGTCGCTCGTGAAGGAAGAAGAGCGTCCCGCTCTGCAGTCGGTCACGCGCCGCGACCGCGAGCGCGCGATCTCGATCTACGGCAACGTCGCACCCGGAAGGTCGCAGAGCGAGGCGCTCGAGTACATCGAGGGGCTGTCGAAGGACATGCCGGCCGGCTACCGGGTCGTGCTCGGCGGCTCGTCGGTCGCCTTCCGCGAGTCGATGAGCCAGCTGATGTTCGCGCTCGTCCTCGGCATCTGCGTCGCCTACATGGTCCTCGCGTCGCAGTTCAACTCGTTCCTGCATCCGATCACGGTGCTCTCGGTCCTTCCGCTGTCGGTCGCGGGGGCCGCGTTCGCGCTCCTGATCACCGGCAAGACGCTGAACATCTTCTCGATGATCGGACTCCTCCTGCTTCTCGGCATCGCGAAGAAGAACTCGATCATCCTGGTCGACTACGCCGTGCAGAAACAGCGCGAAGGCGACAGCGCGCGCACTGCCATGCTCAAGGCCGGACCGGTGCGTCTGCGCCCGATCCTCATGACCTCGCTCGCGACGATGATGGCTGCGGTGCCTCCGGCCCTGGCGCTCGGTCCGGGCGCCGAGACGCGCGGTCCGATGGCGATCGCGATCATCGGCGGCATCATCGTCTCGACCGCCCTCTCGCTGCTCGTCGTCCCGGCATTCTTCGTCGTCGCCGACGGATGGAAGACGAAGGTCGAGGGGCTGTTCGCGAAGAACGAGATTCCCGACGAAGGCGAAGCGGAGCTGCCCGGATAGCGCGGAGCGTGGCTTCGATGGCCTTCTCCCTCCGCCGCGAAGCGGGACGGACGAGACCTCACGCTCCGCGCGTCGCGCGGAGCATCACCTGAGGACGAACTGTGTTCGGCGACCTGCGGTTACC
>JBAQWH010000457.1:0-6490 GCA_049298815.1 Thermoanaerobaculia bacterium
CCGCGGGCGCCAGGCGCGCAGCCGGCCGAAGACGATGACGGTTCTCTCGCTCATCCTCCTCGCCGGCTGGCTTCTGGCGCTCGTCCGGACCGTCCTCAACCTTCGCGCCATCCCGAAGCTCGTGCCGCGGCTCGTCCCCGAGCCGCCGCTCGTCTCGGTGATCATTCCTGCCCGGAACGAGGAGCGGAGCATCGAGCGGACCGTCCGGGCCTTTCTCGATCAGACGTATTCGCCCCTCGAGGTGATCGTGATCGACGACCGTTCGGGTGACGGGACCGGCAGCATCCTCGGCCGGCTTGCCGCCGAGGATCCGCGCCTGACGCTCGTGCACGGCGAAGAAACCCCGGCGGGCTGGCTCGGCAAGCCGTGGGCGCTGCATCAGGGGAGCCTCCGCGCCCGTGGGGAGCTGTTCCTCTTCGTCGACGCCGACATCACCTACCAGCCGGACGCGGTCGCCGCAGCCGTCGCGCACATCCGCGCGTCCGGCTCAGGCCTCGTGTCGCTCCTTCCGCGGATCGTCATGCGCGGGTTCTGGGAGCACGTGCTGATGCCGAACCTCGGCGTCGTCCTCTTCACGGTCCTCCCGGTGTGGCTGACCAACCGGACGAGCCGCTTCCCGATGTTTGCCGTCGGGGGCGGCCCGGGAAACCTGATTCGACGCGACGTGTATGCGGCGATCGGCGGGCACGAGAGGCTGAAGAACGCGGTCATCGACGACATCGGCATGGCACGTCTGGTCCGGCGCGCCGGACACGCGACCGAGCTCGTCCGCGCCGATCAGTGGGTTGCCGTCCGGATGTACCACGGCGGCCGCGAGGTGGTGGAGGGGTTCACCAAGAACGTCTTCCCGGCGCTCGGGAGGAGCTACCTGCTTGCCGCGGTCCTGATCCCGTTCGTCGCCCTCTTCCACGCCGGCCCCTACGTGCTCGCACTGGCGGGCGACCGCATCTCGCTCGCGACGATCGCCCTGATCAGCCTGCTGCGCCTCGGCCTCTTCGTGAAGCTGAAGTACGGCGCCGTGAACGGCCTCCTGGGACATCCGCTGATGATCCTCGGATGGGGCTGGATCACGCTGCGCTCGATCTGGTTCACGGGTGTCCGGAGGCAGGTTCACTGGCGCGGCCGGCGGTACGACGCGGGGACGACGAGGTTCGGCGACGAATGAGCGGGCGCGACCGCACACCGAAGTGTGAAGTGTGAAGTGTGAAAAGAGACGTGACCGCGGTTTTGCTTCTCACTTCACACTTCTTACTTCACACTTCCTCTGGCTTGGGGGGAAATATGCTAGGTTCGCTCTCGTTTTAACGCTGAACCATGTCCAAGCCCGCCGAGCGTTTCGCTCAGATCCTCGACGAAATCATCACGCAGTTCGACCTCAGCCACGACTTCGGCCGCAAGGGGGCCTATGAAGCGGCGATCGAATACGCGCGTCAGAATCTGATGGACGATCCGCACTGCAACGAGTTCCTGACCGCCGCGGCCAAGCGGCTCGGGTTCGCCGCGGTGACGCGCGAGGCGCTCGACGGACGGGTGAAGCTGCCGAAGGAAGCGTGGCTCGACATCTGGATCTCCGACGAGGACGACGAGGTCGCTCTCACCGGCACGAAGGAAGGGATCCAGTACCTCATCGACGTCCTGAGCCAGCTGCGCGACTCCGCCGACCCGGAACAGCACGTCCACCTCGACCGCGCCATCCTGCCGATGACCGAGAACTCGGCGAACTTCGTCCTCTTCAAGGAGGACGAGAGCTGGTTCACCGGCGTCGCCGCCGACGGCACGCAGGAGTACCCGGAGCGGGAGATCGACCCGAAGGCGATCTACGCGATCCAGTTCATCCACTACCCGCCGGACGATCTGCCGATCAGTGCGCACCGGCTCTATCGCGTGCTGAAAGTCGAGGAAGATCCGGGCGAGCCGACGAACGTGAAGGAGTTTTCCGATGGCCGCGAGAACCGTTACTACCGGTTCACGTTCGTCGCGGACAACGACGACCGGTTCACCTACACCTTTCACCTCGACGACCCGGCCGTGAACTACTTCACGCACCGCGAGATCCTCTCGCTCGCGATGCGGTCGGTTTAGAAGTGTGAAGTGTGAAGTGTGAAACGAGGACATCCGTTCTCACTTCCCACTTCTTCGATACACTCCCGCCATGCTCCGACAGATCACGATTCTCGGTAGTGGCACGATGGGGCGCGGCATCGCGTATCTCTCGGTCGTGGCAGGCTACGAGACCGTCCTTCACGACGTCAGTCCGACGGCGCTCGAGGCGGCCGGCGCGGCGATCAGGACCCTGATCGCGAAGGGGCGGGACCGCGGCAAGCTGACCGATGAGGCGGCGCACGCCGCGGCCGAACGCCTGAAGCTGGTGGGCGATCTCGAGCCCGCCGCGATCCGCGCGGATCTCATCATCGAGGCGGTTCCCGAGAACCTCGACCTGAAGCTGAACCTCTTCTCCCAGGCGGACCTGTTCTGCGCGGAGGAGACGATTCTGGCGTCGAATACGTCGTCGATGTCGATCACGACGCTCGCCGGCGCGATCGAACGCCGCGAGCAGTTCGTCGGCATGCACTTCTTCAACCCGCCGCACGCGATGAAGCTCGTCGAGATCGTGCGCGGCGAGCGCACCTCCGACGCGACCGTCGACGTCGTCCGCGAGGTCGCCGAGCGGATGGGGAAGACCGCGATCGTCGTCCGCGATACGCCGGGATTCGCCACCTCACGCCTCGGCGTCGCGCTCTGCCTCGAGGCCATCCGGATGGTCGAGGAAGGGATCGCTTCCGTCGACGACATCGACCGTGCGACCGAGCTCGGCTTCAACCATCCGATGGGGCCGCTCCGCCTGACCGACCTCGTCGGCCTCGACGTCCAGCTCGGCGTCGCAGAGTACCTCCACCAGACTCTTGGCAGCCGCTTCGAGCCGCCGCACCTCCTCCGCGACAAGGTCGCGCGCGGAGAGCTCGGACAGAAGAGCGGCGAAGGCTTCTATCGCTGGAAAGACGGTGACTGAGGCCTACGGCGCGTTCGCCTTCGCGTACGACCGCGGACTGGGCGAGCGATTTTTCAAGGCGGTCAAACGGCCTCTCGACAAGGCGCTCCACGATCACCCGACCGCGCTGCGGACCCACCTCGACCTGGCGTGCGGCACCGGCCTCGTCGTCCAGCATTTCCAGCGTAAAGGCTGGGTCTCGACGGGTGTCGACGCCTCGGTGGCCATGCTCGGCATCGCACGTGACCGCGGATCCAGGTTCGTCGCAGGCGATCTCCGCGCACTGCCGCTCGGACGAACGTTTGCGCGGATCACCTGCCTCTACGACAGCCTGAACCACATGACCGAGCGCGACGACCTCGTCGCCGCCTTCCGCTCGGTCCGTACCGTCATGGACGCCGATTCACTCTTCCTCTTCGACGTGAATCACCCCGAGATCTATCCCGTCGTCTGGGGTCTCGCCGAACCGTACGTCTCGAACTCGCGGGTTCACCGCCTGCAGATCGCGACCTCCTACCGGCGGCGTGAGCGGATGGGACGCGCAGTCGTGACCGGATGGGCGCAGATCGGCGACCGCCGCGTCGAGATCCACGAGGTGCACCGCCAGCGCGCGTACAGCGAGCGCGACCTGACGAAGGCCCTCGGCGAAGGAGGCCTCGAGCCGGTCGAAGTCATCGACTTCGACCCGTTCGAGGAAGGGGAAGAGGTCCAGGCCGAAGGCGTGAAGATGTTTTTCGTCTGCCGGGCGAAGTAGCGGCGGTCGCGACTGAGGGGCAACTTCAGAGGATGAAATAAGAAGTGTAAAATTAAGACGCGTAATTAGCGCCCACAATTTTCATACTTCGAACTCCTTACTTCAGAGTGACGGGCCCGACCCTTTCACTCTTCACTCTTCACCCTTCACCCTTCACCCTTCACTCTTCTACTTCCCCAGCACGGCCTTCTTGAAATCCTCGCCCGGCCCCGGCTTCGGTCCGATCCAGGTGTTGAGGATGGCGTCGGCGACGGCTTTCCCGCCGAGCGTTCCCTTGTTCGCGCCGGCGACTTCGACCGTCGTGCCGATCCCGGGGACGTAGGTCATGACGATCCGCTGTCCCTTCTTCATGTCGGCCATCCAGCCGGACAGCGTCTTGAACGCGGCCTTCACCTCAGGCGAGGCGTTCGGGGTGTTCGCCGTGAGGCCCTCGGACCACGCTTCCGCCATCTTCTCCTTCTCGACGTCGAAGACGAAGTGCATGACCATCCGGCGCGGCGTGTCGGCGGCCAGGATCGCCGCCGGGCTGGTCTGCTTCGACGGCAGATAGAGCCCACCCGCGTAGACCTTGATGAAGAGCTTCTTGCGCAGTCCGGCGCCGTTGAGGATCAGCTGCTGGTTGTTGACGGTGGCCTTGTCTTCGAGGGTCGCGCCGCCGACGGTGACGGCCTCAGCGGCCGTAGAGCCGAGCAGGAGCGTGGTGGCCAGGACGAGGGTGGTCATGACAGACCGCATGTGTTGCCTCCGTGTGTGGGGGTGGGGGATGAGAGACGGGCGATTCTAACTCTGAGGAACAGATGGCCGGGGCGGAAGATGCCGCGGGTCCGGGACGTTGCAGATCGTCCTGATGACCGATTTTCTCCAGCGATCGTTCGACATCGGCGGCGTGCACATCGACCCGCCGCTGGCCCTCGCGCCGATGGCCGAGGTGACCGACACGTACTATCGCTCGCTCGTGAAGGAGCTCGGCGGAGTCGGTCTGGTCGTCTCCGAGTTCATCTCGGCCGAGGGGTTGACCCGCAAGAACGACCGCAGCCACCAGATGCTCGCGTTCAATGACGCCGAGCGCCCGGTCGCGATCCAGATTTACGGCGGCGATCCCGACCGGATGGACGACGCGGCTGCGATCGTCGAGCGCGAAGGGGTCGATATCGTCGATATCAACATGGGCTGCCCGGTCAGGAAGATCGTCAACAACGGCGCCGGCTCGGCGATGCTGAGGGATTTCGACAAGGCTTCGCGCGTCGTCGAGAAGATCACGCGCCGCGTGAAGATCCCGGTGACGGTGAAGGTCCGCAAGGGATGGGAGAGCGACGACGTCCTCCCGCTGCTGAAGCGGTTCGAGGAGGCCGGCGTCTCCGCGATCGCGATCCACGGCCGCACGCGCAACGAGGCGTACACCGGCGCGAGCGACTGGGCGTACATCGAGCACGTGAAGCGCGACCTCTCGATCCCGGTCTGGGGTAACGGCGACGTGAAGACCCCCGCGGATGCGATCCGGATGTTCGCGACGACCGGCGTCGACGGCGTGATGATTGGCCGTGCGGCCCTGCACAATCCGTTCATCTTCCGCGACATCGTCGTCTACGCCGAAGCGCTGCGCAGCGGAGCCGAAGTCGACCGGCTCCACGGCCACGTCGTGCACGGTGCCGCCGAGATCGAGCGTCGAATCGACGCGATGAAGCGGTACCTCTCGAAGATCGACGACGCCCCGCAGCCCGACAGGTGGAAGCTCCACAAGGCGCGCACCGTCATCGGCTGGTTCTCGAAGGGCATCCCGCACGGCAAGGACATCCGTAGCGGCCTGCAGGACATCGAGTGTGTCGGCGACGTGCAGCGGCTGCTCGACGGCGCGCTCACGCGGCTCCGCGAGCACGTCGCGGCGTAGGCTCCTGACGCGCGCTGCGCCCGTTTTTCCCCTCAGACTCGGCGCCTTGACGGAGATCCTCCGTGTCCCTCCGTGTCCTCTGTGCCTCTGTGGTGAATCCACGTTCGGTTCACTACGGAGACACAGAGAACACAGAGGATGCACAGAGGGCGAAGCGGGCGAGACCTCGCGATTCGCCCAACCCTCGTGTCATTGGATGACGAGCAGGTCGGGCGGCGGCCCGCGATGCGCGATATCGTGAACGTCCCATGCCCTCTTTCCCCGAGCACATCGCGAAGGTCCTCGAGGCGTACGCGATCCGGCCCGACACGAAGGCGGCGCTGTACGAGCTCTACATCGCGATGGGGCCGCCGGTGCTGGAGGTCTTCAGCGAGATCGCGGAGCAGGCGGCGCGGGTCAGCGACCTCACGCCTGAGGAGACGCAGTCGATCCGCGGCAAGGTCGTCGACCGCTACGTTCGCCGAAATCATCCGCACTGGTTGCGCGGCGAGCCGACCGCGAGCCTCTGGCATCCACGGGTTGCCGAAGGACGTGCCTCCGGCGCGGCGATTCCGATCGGTGAACTGTCCGCGCGCGTCACGTCGGCCCTGCGCGACGCCGGATCGCTCCCGGAGGGCGTCGTGATCCTCGGCCGCAACGCGCATTTCGGAGGCCGTCAGGAGACCGTCTCCTTCGACATCGTCCCGCGGAACGTGGACGACGCGATCCTGTTCGCTGCTGCGGCCGGACAGCAGCACACGATTCCCGGCTCGGCCGGCGAGACCAGCGGGACGCTCGACGCGACGCGCGGCGTGGCGCTCGTCTGGGAGGTCCAGCCGAACGTCTACAAGCCTGCCGGCGACCGCAACCGCGCGATCTC